>CAMWJS010000005.1 GCA_947174635.1 uncultured Muribaculaceae bacterium | reverse complement strand
CCGCGCGACATAGCCGCCCATATCGAAGCCCTCACCCCCGCCGACCTCCACGCCGCCGCCCAAGCCCTCCGCCCCGACTCCTTCTCCTCCCTGACCCTGGGATAGAGCGGGTTTCCCTTAAAGTCAGACAGGTCGGACGAGTCGGACATGTCGGACGGGTCTGACTTCAGGGGAGAGAGAATACCGTATTCTTCAGAATTTTTATAATGGATTTTTCAATGGAAGATTTTTTACTTATATTTGTGATTGATTAATCATTTAAAATATAGCATTATATGGAGGGGTCATCACAAAAAGAGCTGAGCTTTTTGCCAAGTCGTGGAGGCTACAAAAGTCTTAGAGTATATCGGGTGACCGAGATTATATATGACGTTACTTTTGCTTTTACATCAAGATATCTGAAACACGGAGACCGCACGGTTGATCAGATGATACAGGCCGCCAGATCAGGGAAACAGAATATAGCGGAAGGCAGCAAAGCCTCGTCAACATCAACCGAAACGGAAATAAAACTTACCAATGTCGCCAAAGCAAGTCTGGAAGAACTGCTGATAGATTATGAAGATTATCTGCGTGTACGAAATCTGGAACAATGGAATGCGGGACATCCTCGTTATCAGAAAATGAGGGAATATTGCAAAAGCGACAGTATCATGAACAACTACCGCATGTTACTGCCAAAACTCAACGACGAGGAGATGGGAAATTTAGCACTCACCCTTATCAATCAGGCCACATATATGCTCCGGCGCCTAATAGACAAACAGCAGGAAATGTTTCTTAAGCAAGGTGGTATCAGGGAGCAGATGATGCACGCACGCCTTTCCTATCGCAATAATAGAAAATAATGTTGAGTCAGACAGGTCAGACTCGTCAGACCGGTCGGACATGTCAGACTTGTCGGACGAGGCAGACTTTAATGGAAATTACTTTTGGGAGAGTTTTCGGGAAGATTTGGGCATGTGGGGATTTCGCGGAGTGGTGAAAATTGTGTAACTTTGCGACGGATATGAAGATAGGTAATATTGAATTGGGAGACAGACCGGTGATGCTTGCACCGATGGAAGATGTGACTAACACATCGTTCCGCACGATATGCCGTGAACAGGGTGCGGATATGGTCTATACGGAATTTGTGTCGGCCGACGCTCTGGTGCGTAATATCTCGGCTACGACACGCAAGCTGGAAATCAATCCGAAGGAACGTCCGGCAGTAATACAGATATATGGCCGCGAGGTCGGTCCGATGGTTGAGGCGGCGCAGATAGCGCGTCAGGCCAATCCGGAGATTATCGACATCAATTTCGGATGTCCGGTGAAAAAGGTTGCAGGCAAAGGTGCGGGCGCCGGAATGTTGCGCGACATACCCAAGATGCTTGAGATAACCCGTGCGGTGGTCGACGCCATAGACATACCGGTAACGGTCAAGACCCGACTGGGCTGGGACCATGAGTCAAAAATCATAGTGGAGCTTGCCGAGCAGCTTCAGGACTGCGGAATAGCGGCACTGACGGTGCACGGGCGCACACGTTCGCAACTCTATACCGGCACGGCAGACTGGGATATGATAGCGGCAGTGAAGGCCAATCCCCGGCTCAAGATACCGGTGATAGGCAACGGCGACATCACCACACCTGAACTGGCACGCGAGGCATTCGAGCGCTCGGGCGTGGACGGCATCATGGTCGGACGTGCGTCAATCGGAGCGCCGTGGGTGTTCCACGACATCAAGGAGTATCTTGAAAAAGGTGAGTATACGCCTCTTTCCCTTGAGGAGAAATTTGACATAGTGCGCCGCCAGATCAGGGAGAGCATAGAGCGCATCGACTCCTACCGCGGCATACTGCATATACGCCGTCATCTGGCCGCCTCTCCCCTGTTCAAAGGGATACCTAATTTCAGGGAAACGCGCATAGCGATGCTGCGCGCCGACACCCCCGAACTGCTTATGGAAATCATAGACAGTACGTACAATTTACTTTCAACCAATTCAACTTCTTTAGTATGAAGCACATTTTCATCACATTGCTAATGGCGCTCGGTGCAACGTCAGCGGTCACCGCCCAGTCGATACAGCACTACGAGCTTAAGGTCAACGATTTCAAAGAACTGCGCGTTGACAACCATATTCCGGTCGATTACCGTTGTAATCCCGACTCGGCAGGATATGCCGTATTCAACGCGACCGATGCCCAGGCCGGATGGGTCATTTTCGACAACAACGGCCGCGGCAAACTCTCGGTGCAGACCGACACGGACTATCAGCCGGGCCAACCGATGCCGCATATCACCGTCTACTCCTCATCGCTTGAAAAGGTAGTCAACAGCGGCGACTCGCTGGTAAGAGTGAACAATCTGCCTGCCTCCGACAAATTCAAGGCCGTTCTCATCGGCAACGGACGCCTTTCGGTGCCCGGAGTGGAAGCATCGACAGTCGAAGCGTCGATACATTCGGGCAACGGCCAGCTTACAATAGAGGGACGATGCACAGAGGCCAAGCTCCACCTTATCGGTACGGGAACGATACTCGCCGACCGCCTGGAAGCAGTCAAGGTCAAGGCGACAGTGGTGGGCACGGGAAATATCGGATGCTCCCCGTCGGAGTCCATCACCGTAATGGGTGCAGGAAGCGGAAGCGTGCTCTACAAGCAGGCTCCCCCATCCATAAAGAGCCGCGGTGTAGGCATAAAACATTCCGTAATGTAATGCAGTCACGCCAATGACGCAACCATCGCTCAAGCATCTCACCGCCAAGTCGATAAAGTGGAATATCATCGACCGCGTGTCATCCCAGGCGCTCTATGCCGTGACCGGCATCATCCTGGCACGCGAGCTGTCGCGCGAGGCGTTCGGCCTTATCGGTGCGCTGACCATATTCCAGTCGTATGCGCTGATGATGGTGGACAGCGGATTTTCGTATGCGCTGATACAGCGTAAACGCCCCACGGAGACCGACTACAGTTCGGTGTTCTGGTTCAACCTGCTGATTGCCGTGATACTGTATGCGGTGCTATGGGTATGCGCGCCTCTGATAGCCGACATGTTTCAGGGCGACGAGAGGCTTATACCGCTGAGCCGGGTGATGTTCCTGTCGTTCATCGTGAACGCCACGGCCATAGTGCAGACCAACCGCCTGATGAAGCAGATGAATTTCAAGCCGATAGCAATCACCAATACGCTCGGCCTTATAGCCGGAGGCATAACGGGGATATGGCTTGCGGTGACAGGCTACGGCGCATGGGCGATAGTGTGGCAGACGATAGCGCTGCAGGGAGTCAAGAGCCTCGCACTGTGGATATATTGCCGATGGTGGCCGATGATGACAATGTCGTGGAAAGCGTTGCGCTCGTTTTTCAAAATCGGGGGCAATATGATGATGACGACATTCCTTTATGTGACATTCCAGAATATATATTCGTTTTTCATAGGCAACAGGGTCGGACTTGTGCAGCTGGGTTACTATACGCAGGCCGACAAATGGAGCAAATTAGGCATAGCGTCGATGACCCAGGTGCTGTCGTCATCGTTTCTGCCGGCGCTGTCGGAGGTGCAGGATGACGAGGAGCGCTTCCGCCGTGTGGTAACGAAGATGAACCGCTTCACCGCCTATCTTCTGTTTCCCTGCATGATATTCCTGATTGTGATGGCCACGCCGATGTTTCACGTGCTTTTCGGCACGAAATGGGATGCGTCAATCATATTGTTCCAATTGCTGCTCATACGCGGCATCTTTACCGTCATCAACACATTGTACAACAACTACATATTGTCGCTTGGACATTCGCGCGCGATATTCCGGCTCGAAGTGCTGCGCGACGGAGCGGCGGTGATAGGCATAGTGCTGGCGCTGCCATATATATCGCTGTCGACTTATGACAATGCGGTGTACGGACTGACGATACTTCTCTGGGGACAGGTGGCCGCATCGGCGATAACCTGGGTTGCCACGCTTGCCGTGACGGCACGCATGACAAAAATCAGCGCGTGGAGCTATGTGCGCGATTTACTGCCGTATATGATATCGTCGCTTGTCATAGGCGGCGCAATATGGGCTCTGACACTTACCGGCATGGGCGACCTGGCGCTGCTTTTGAGTCAGGGAGCAATGGCATTGGCTCTGTATGTCGGGGTCAACGTGATGTTCCCCTCGCGGATACAGCGCGACGTAATAGGCTATCTCACCGGCAAAAACCGTGAGCTGTAAGCAAATTTGATAGCATTTGTATCATTTGTTATACATCCGGGAGCGTGATATACCTAATTTTGTGATATCAAAATCAGATTATCATGAAAGGCATTATTTCACTTATTGCAATGGTAGCCGCGACCGGCTTACCTGCAACGTCACAGATCACAGTCAACGAGAGCGGAAGTTTCGGCGACAGCATCAGACTATACAGCGAGCCTTACAGGCCTCAGTATCATTTCACGCCCGAACACCGATGGATAGGCGACCCGTGCGGCCTGCTCAAATATGACGGCAGGTATCTCGCCTACAGCTGGGGAGCCGCGCAGTCAGACGACCTTGTGCACTGGGAGGAAATCAACCATGACGCCATCAAGGGGCTTCCCGAGAACATATCGCCATTTACCGGGAGCGTTGTCATCGACAAGTGGGACAGCGCCGACCGTGGCCGGAATGTGCCGGTAGCGGTATTCACTTCGTTTGACAACAATTCCAGGAAACAGTCGCAGTCGATAGCATTCAGCCATGACGGCGGAGCGACATTCAGCTATTACGACCTCAATCCGGTGGTCGACATCTGGAGCACAGAGTTCCGCGACCCGACAGTCATACGCTACGAGCCTACAGGGAAATGGGTTATGGCAGTTGCAAAAGCGCTTGAAAAAAAGGTGGCGTTCTACGAGTCTGACAATCTCCGCGACTGGATATGGACGAGCGATTTCGGCCCGATGGGCGACAACGAGCGCTCATGGGAATGCCCCGACCTGTTCCGGCTCGAAGTGGAAGGCACCGGCGAAAAGAAATGGGTGCTTGTGGTCTCGGTCAACTGGGCGAGAGAGCAATATTTCACCGGCGAGTTCAACGGCAAGGAATTCATCCCCGATTATCCCTATTCCGAACCACGGTATGTTGACAGCGGACTTGACTACTACGCCTCGCGCGTGTTTCAGGACTACGACTCGTCAGACAGCGATGTAATCACACTCGGGTGGGTCAACACATGGGACTATGCGCAGCAGGCACCGTCGCAATGGGGCAAGGGCGTATGGTCGATACCACGCCGGCTTTCGCTCCGTGAGTCGGCCGACGGACTGCGCCTGTGCCAGACTCCGATACCGGCGCTTTCATCGCTCAGAGGCAACGCGAGCAAGTTCACACGCCGACTGCCTGCCGGCACTACCCCTCTCCCCGCAATATCCGAAATGGGCAACCAATATGAACTCGAAGTGTCGCTGACACCGTCGGCCGACGATGTGTGCGGACTTAACCTGTGTTGCGGCGACGGACGCAAGGTGAGTATATCGTATGACTCCGCATCACGGTTTCTTACCGTTGACCGCACTAATTCCACCGACGCGGAAATACCGAAATTCAGCCGCATAGCATACACCCGGCTCGACGGACGCCCTGATTTCAGAATATTTGTCGACAAATCAACCATTGAGATTTTTACCGACAATGGAGAGAAAGTGCTCACACTTCTCACATACGCAGCTCCGGCACAAACCGCCGCAGAATTGTTTTCAATGAGAGGCAAAAGCAAAGTCAGCCTGACGGCGTGGCCGCTCGCATCGATACACCAGACGGCCGATAACCGCAGGAATTAAGGCAGGTCGAGGCGGAACACAATGCGCTGCACGCCGTCGGCCCAGCGTGAGGATGTGATGCGAAAGTTACCTATTTCAGATGTACGGGCTACATGGGTGCCGGCACAGAGGCATTGGTCGTAGTGGCCGATATGGACGACTCTTACGGTGTCGGAAGCATCGTCGGGGAGGCGGCTCATGTCGAAGCGCAGCATGGCATCGGCCTGCGTGATGTATTCCTCGGTGACGGGGACATCGGCCTTGACAGCATTGTTGACAAACTCTTCGAGCGAACGGAGGTCGGCGTCGGTGAGCTGACGGTCGAGACGGTAGTCGAGTTTTGACTTTGTGCGCTCGATGTGGGCGCTGAATGCACGTCCGCATCCGTAGCGACGTGCCATTTCGCCGTTGAGCAGATGCTCGGCGGAGTGCATGGGCGGGAATTCCTGTTTGTTGTGGGGATTTAACTGCATGTCAATTGATTGTTTCAGATAGTTACGTGGTCGGTTGCCGGCGGCAGACGCATCCTGCGAGGTGGTCGTTGATGAAGCCTGCGCTCTGGAGGAAGGCGTAGCAGATGGTGGTGCCGAAGAATTTAAATCCGCGGCGTTTCATATCTTTCGCTATGGTGTCGGAGAGTGGAGTCGAGGCCGGCAGTTCGGATAGTTTTTCGAAATGATTGACAATCGGTTTTCCGTCGGGGAGGAATGAAACGATATAGTTGTAAAAGCTGCCGTAGGAGCCGACTACGGATAGGAAACAGCGGGCATTGGTGATTGTCGACTTGATTTTAAGCCGATTGCGTATGATGCCGTCGAAATGCATCAGGCGCTCGACATCGTCGTCGGTCATCGCGGCCACCTTATGCGGGTCGAAGCCAAGGAAAGCCTTGCGATATCCGTCGCGGCGGCGGAGTATGGAGAGCCATGTGAGTCCGGCCTGTGCGCCCTCGAGGGTGACAAGTTCGAAAAGGGAAATATCGTCGGTTACGAGGCGTCCCCACTCGTTGTCGTGGTAATCACGGTATACACTGTCGGCGGCGCACCATGCGCAGCGTCCGTCAACCAAATCATCTTTCATTTTGTTTATGCGAAGGTAAAGTATGAAAAAGTGCACAAATTTAAACAAATTTATGTAAATTTGCGATTACGATTTAATATTTATACAAAATAGATATCAGGTGAGATTTAACTGTTTAAACTGTTTGAAATATATCGTTACGGCAGTGTGCCTGCTGGGGACGGCAACGATGTGGGGTGCTCCGCGGATTTCGCTGCTGACGGTGGGTCCGGGCAGTGAAATGTACCAGCTCGAGGGACACTCTGCATTGCGTATCATAACCGACGGCGGCGAAGACCTTGTTGTAAACTGGGGTATATTCGATTTCAACACCCCGAATTTCGCCTACCGTTTTATAAAGGGAGAAACCGACTACTCCATCGGATTGAGCAGCATGGCGCTGTTTCTGGCAGAGTATTCGCGCGAGGGACGTTATGTCAAAGAGCAGCCGCTCAACCTTACACCGGCAGAAGCCGACGAGGCGATGAGGCTTATAGAGGAGAACCTTCGTCCGGAAAACCGGAAATACAGATACAACTATCTGCTTGACAACTGCGCGACGCGGCCGCTTGCCATCATAGAGAAAGCGCTTGGCGCAGATGGCGCACACCTGCTGACCGACATGCCTGCGGAGCCGTCCACGATACGCGGAGAGATGCGGCAGTATCACGCCGAATTTCCGGCATACCAGCTGTTTATAGACCTCACGCTCGGTTCGGGCATAGACCAGGAGGCCACCCTCCGCCAACGGGCATTCGCACCACTGTTTTTAGAAAAACTTGCCGCAGCCTCGGAGATTGTAGCGGCCGACGGAAACGTGCGTCCGCTCACATCAGGCACATACACGCTGCTCCATGACAAGCTCGGCACTCCGAGCGAGAAAGGCATCCCGGCATGGGTCATTGTTGCGTTCATCGCACTGACCGCAGTGCTGATGACATGGCGCGATATCAGACGGAAAAGAGTGACGAAATGGTATGACGCGAGTTTCTATGCCATCTACGGTCTGCTGGGGAGCCTTGTGGCGTTTCTGGTGTTCGTATCGGAGCATGAAGCTACATCGCCAAATATCAATCTGATGTGGGCCGACCCGCTCTGTCTGATAATTCCGCTGATTATTTGGTTTAAAAAGTGTAAATGCATTGTTTTTTACTTTCAAATCATTAACTTTGCACTGATTTTAATATGGCTGACGGGACAACCGTTGTTCCACCAGTCGACAAATCTGTTATTTATCACGCTGGTGAGCAGCGATATGCTTCGTTCTGCAAGCTATATATACCTGAATAGAAAATGTCTCGACCGCCCAAAAGCCTGACCGTCAAACTCGTCGGAGCGTTAGTTGCAGTGTCGGCAGTGTTACCGCTGTCGGCGCAGACGTCATTGCCACGCCGTCCGCGGCTGGTGGTGGGCATCGTCATAAACGGTCTTGATATCGACAAGGTGTATCAGCTGCGGGAGCATTTCACCCAGGGCGGCTTCAACAAGCTGCTCGACAAAGGGGTTACACTCACCAACATCAGCTACGGAAGTCCGCTTGACGACGCGGCCGCCGCAGCAGTGCTTGTCACCGGTGCGGCTCCTGCAGTCAACGGCGTGGCGGCACGTGAGATTTACGATGTATCGAGCCGCACGGCCCGTCCGGTGCTCCTTGACACATCGACCATAGGCAATTTCACCGACGAGACCTATTCGCCAAAGTCATTGCGAGTGTCGACGCTTGCCGACGAGCTCCGCATCGACACATCGGGACTTGGAATGGTGCATGCCATCTCACCCGACGCCACCACATCAATCATCATGGCCGGACATGCCGGAAACTCGGCATGCTGGATTACAGACAAGACCGGCAAATGGGCGTCGTCGACCTACTATACCGAGCTTCCGACCTCAATACAGCAGCTCAACCATCTGCGTCCGCTTCCGGCACGACTCGACACCATACGGTGGAGCCCTACCCTGCCCGACGGCGCATACAGCGAACTGCCGTCGCACAAGAAAATCTACTCATTCAACCATACATTCGCCGGCGGAGAGGCTGACCGGTATGCCCGCTACAAACTGTCGGCGCCGGTCAACAGCGAGGTGACATCGGTATCGCTCGATTTCCTGAAGATGCTCAACATGGGGAAACGCGAGCCGGTGGACATGCTCGAAGTGAACTATACGCTTCAGCCATACACCTATTCGCGTCAGGCCGACACGCGGGTGGAGCTGATAGACTCCTATCTGCGTCTGGACCGCGACCTCGCACGTCTTTTCTCCTCAATCGAGACGCAGGGTCCGGGTCTTGACAAGACACTGATATGGGTGGCAGGCACTCCGGCGTCGAACGCATCGCAGAGCGACGAAGAGCGCTGGAACATACCGGGCGGAGAGTTCCAGCCCGAACGCGCAGTGTCGCTGCTGAAAGTAAACCTGATGTCGCTCTACGGCAACGGCGACTGGGTGACCGGATATTACAACAACCAGATATATCTCAACCGCGAACTGATACAGCAGCGCGGCAAGGACCTGAACGAAATACGACGTGAGAGCGCCGACTTCCTGCGACGCATGAGCGGCATCACTTACGCCATCACCATAGACCAGGCGGTAGCGGCCAACGAGTCGGCCGACTCCCCCTTCCCGCCGGCGCGCAATCTTGACATAGACACGGCGGGCGATGTCATCATATCGGTGGCACCGGGCTGGGAGATAGTCCAGAACGCCAATTCGCAGACCAACAAGACTGTGGAGCGCGGACGCGCATCGTCGTCGGCAGCATTCATCATGTATCCCGACATCGACGCACGGGTCATTGACACACCCGTCGACGCACGAGTCATCGCGCCGACAGTGGCACGACTGCTGCGGATACGGTCGCCCAACGGGTCGAGACTGGCTCCGATAAGGCTTTGAGGGAAAAGGCCATCGGGTCTGATAGAGACCAATAGGCCGGATGGGGCCTATGGGAGTGGCAGGAGCGGTAGGGATGATATTTCGGAATCGGCAGTATTGTCCGGTTTAATTTAATTTCAGATAAAAAACAAAACACAATATGTCATTAGCATCAATTTTAAGTAAATTCTTTGGCAACAAGTCGCAGCGCGACCTCAAGGAAATCCAGCCCATAGTTGACAAAATCAACGCAATGGGTCCGGAAATGCAGTCACTTACCGTCGACCAGCTCCGCGAGCGGATTGACCTTGTACGCGCCGACATCGCCACGTCAATCAAGTCGGACGAGACTGAGATCGCCCGTATAAAGGAAGAGGTGGACAAACTGCCCTTCGACGAACGTCAGCCCCTCTGGGACCAGATTGACAAACATGAGAAAAACATCATCGACACACTTGAGGAGAAGCTCAACGAGCATCTGCCGGTAGTGTTCGCCGTAATGCGCGAGACAGCAGCCCGCTTCGCCCACAACGACACGATTGTGGTTAAAGCCACCGAGCTTGACCGCGAACTCGCAGGGCGCGGATGCGACTTCGTCAGCATCGACGAGAATGGCAACGCCGTATGGCGCAACCAGTGGATGGCCGGCGGCAACCTCATCACATGGGACATGATACACTATGACGTGCAGCTCATAGGCGGTATCGTGCTTCATCAGGGTAAAATCGCCGAAATGGCTACCGGTGAGGGTAAGACACTCGTGGCTACGCTGCCCGTGTTCCTGCGCTCGCTCTCGCACCGCGGCGTGCACGTGGTTACGGTCAACGACTACCTGTCGAAACGTGACTCGGAGTGGATGGGACCGCTGTATATGTTCCACGGCTCGACCGTAGACTGCATCGACAAGCATCAGCCCAACACCCCGCAGCGCCGTGCGGCCTACAACTGCGACATCACATTCGGAACGAACAACGAGTTCGGTTTCGACTACCTGCGCGACAACATGGCTATGACCCCCGGCGACCTCGTGCAGCGCAAGCACTACTATGCAATCGTCGACGAGGTTGACTCGGTGCTTATCGACGATGCGCGTACGCCGCTCATCATATCGGGACCGGTGCCCAAGGGCGACGACCAGATGTTCGACATGTTCAAAGCAAATGTCGAGAAAGTGGTGCAGGCACAGCGCCGCCTCGTCAACCAGCTGCTCACCGACGCCAAGGAGAAGCTGAAATCGCCTGACAAGAATGTACAGAAAGAGGGCGCGCTGGCACTGTTCAGAGCGTTCAAGGGACTTCCCAAATATGGCGCGCTTATAAAATTCCTCTCGCAGGAGGGCATGAAGAAGATACTTCTCGACACCGAGGCCTACTACCTGCAGGACAACGCCCGCGAGATGCCGAAAGCCACCGAGCCGCTCTACTTCGTCATCGACGAGAAGAACCGTTCGGTTGACCTTACCGACAAAGGTATCGACGAACTTACCGGCAAGAGCAACGACCCGCAGTTCTTCGTACTTCCCGACATCGCTTCGCAGCTGTCTGACCTGGAGAAAATCGAGAACCTCGAGGAGCGTCAGGAGAAAAAAGACGAGGTGATGAACGACTACGCCATCAAGTCGGAACGTGTGCACACCGTCAACCAGCTGCTCAAAGCATATACCCTCTTTGACAAAGATATAGAATATGTAATCGACGAGGGAAAAATCAAAATCGTCGACGAGCAGACCGGCCGTATCATGGAGGGACGCCGCTACAGCGACGGACTCCACCAGGCCATTGAGGCAAAAGAGGGTGTAAAGGTGGAAGCCGCCACCCAGACATTCGCGACCATCACTCTCCAGAACTATTTCCGCATGTATCACAAGCTTGCCGGTATGACCGGTACGGCAGAGACAGAAGCGGGCGAGCTGTGGGACATCTATAAGCTCGATGTTGTGACTATCCCGACCAACCGTCCGATAGCACGTATCGACATGAACGACCGCGTGTACCGCACCAAGAAAGAGAAGTATGCGGCTGTAATCGAGGAAATCGTGAAACTGCGCGAGGCCGGACGTCCGGTGCTTGTGGGCACGACTTCGGTTGAAATCTCGGAATTGCTCAAACGCATGCTCGACCTGCGCAAAATCGACTGCCAGGTGCTCAATGCCAAGCTGCACCAGCGCGAGGCACAGGTTGTGGCGCTCGCCGGCCAGTCAGGCACGGTGACCATCGCCACCAACATGGCAGGCCGCGGTACGGACATCAAGCTCTCCGACACGGTGAAAGACGCAGGCGGTCTGGCCATCATCGGCACCGAGCGCCATGAGTCGCGCCGCGTTGACCGTCAGCTGCGCGGACGTGCCGGACGTCAGGGCGACCCGGGTTCATCGGTATTCTTCGTGTCGTTTGAAGACCAGCTGATGCGTCTTTTCGCCACCGACCGCGTTATGAAGATGCTCGACCGTCTCGGTCTGCACGACGGCGAGATGATAGAATCGAAGATGGTGACCAACGCCATCGAAAAGGCGCAGAAACGAGTTGAAGAGAACAACTTCGGCATCCGCAAACGCCTTCTGGAGTATGACGATGTGATGAACAAGCAGCGTACGTATATCTACGCGCGCCGCCACCATGCCCTCCTTGGCGAGCGTGTAGGTATCGACATCGCCAACATGCTCTACGACACCATCGAGAATATCATCAACAACTATCCGGAACCGGAATATTACGAAGACATGCGTCTTGAGCTGATGCGTGTGCTCACGATAGAACCGCCGTTCACCGAAGATGAGTTCCGCAACATGGAGCGCGAGGATGCAGTCAACGCACTCTATGCGGCAGCAACACAGGCACTCGACCGCAAGAGCGAGCGCATCATCGAGATGGCTACTCCCGTCATCAAGGACTGGGTTGAGAACCGCAACGCCAAGGGACTTATCATCGTTCCCATCACCGACGGCAAGCGTGTCTATCAGATACGCGTCGACATCAACAAGGCATACGACACGGACTGCAAGCAGATAGTGAAGGAGTGGCACAAGACCATACTTCTGATATGCATCGACGAATTGTGGAAAGAGCATCTCCGCGAGCTCGACCAGCTGCGCCAGTCGGTACAGAACGCATCGTATGAGCAGAAAGACCCGCTGGTAATCTACAAAGTAGAGTCGTTCCACATATTCGAGCGCATGCTTTCGGTGCTCAACAACAAGGCAATGTCATCGCTGCTCCGCGGCCAGATCTACATACCCAAGCGCGAGACTCCGTCAAACGAAGGCGCAGAAGGCAACGCAGAGCAACCGGCAGAGCGCAAGGCTCCGGAAGTGCGTCAGGCAATGCCTGAGCGCAGCAATCCCAACAGCAATCTGAAGGCAACTAAAGATGAGCTGCCCGGACAGGCCGAGCAGCGTGCGGCCGTCAATGCATCGCAGGCTCAGAAATCGCGTCCGGAACCGGTCAAGGTAGGCCCCAAGGTGGGACGCAATGATCCGTGTCCGTGCGGTTCGGGCAAGAAGTTCAAGAATTGCCACGGCCGCAGCGAGAACATTTAAAATCAGGAGGGTGTTGCAAAACTCGGTCTTAGTTGACCGCGGTTGAAAACCGCGGCTACTACACAACTGATTATCAGGAGACTTTACATAGTAGCCGCGGTTTCTTTGCAGAGCAAAGCGCCAAAGACGATAATCAACCGCGGAAAGTTTAGTTCTGCAACACCCGCTATTATCTTATTTTCCGCGGTCAATTATCGCGGATATTAATAGAGGTGATAAGATATATAATTCTTAGTCTTATAGGAGTTATAGGGACTATAGGAGTTATAGGAATTATAGGCGTCATGCACCGGCTTTCTTTTTAAAATACAATACACGTTATTCTGAATTATAATCAGTTAAAAGGAATTTTCAATATGGACAATTTCAATACACCTGTCAATCCTGACAAAAACCGCGACGGGCAGCTGTCGGATACACAGCAGCAACTCAATCGGCAGAAGCGAAACCGGAAGATGATTATCGGGGGCGCAGTGGCCGCAATGCTGGTTATACTCGCGGTATTCTTCGTGTTGATGTCGTCGAAAAACAAGGAACTTGAAGAGTCGAAAAAGCAGGTTGAAGAGACACAGCAGCAACTTCTGGCACAGCAGATGCAAATCAATGAGCTTGAGCTTCTGCGTATTGATGATGACTTCCAGCAGATGGAGGGGCAGACCGTATTGCTCGCCAATGACTCGATTGTAGAGAAATATCAGGCTGCGCGCGCCCAGATTGAAAAGCTTATGGCGGAACTCAACAATGAGAAGAAGAAGAGTGCCGCCCAGATCAAGAAACTGACCGACGAAATCAACACCCTCAAAGGGATACTGCGTGACTACACTGCACGCATAAACGAACTTATGGCCGAAAACGACCAGCTCAAGGAGGAAAACACCACTATCAAGAACCAGAACCAGCAGCTGAACAACCGTGTGCAGGACATGACCCGCAAAAACGAGCATCTGACCGAGCGCATGACTCTGGCCGAGAAACTTAATGTCACGGGACTGACACTCCGCGCGCTTAACAAAAAGGGGAAGAACGAGAAGAATATCACCAAGGCGACAAGGCTCTGCGTGACGTTCACCATCCCACAGAACAATTCGACTCCTGCCGGAGAAAAGACCATCTATCTGCGCATCACCACTCCCGAAGGTGACCTGCTGACAGGTGGAGGCTCATTCAGTTTCGAGGGAGCCACGCTGCAGGCCACGGCCCGACGCACTATCGAATATGCCAACGAGGAAATAGGGGGCGTTGAGATATACTGGGACGTTACATCGACGCTCAATCCCGGCAGCTACACGGTGGAATTGTTCTGCGACAATTTCCGTCTGGCATCGCGTCAGTTCGAGATGAAAAAGTAAGGCAGGCGGGAATTTATTTAACCGCGGTTAAAAACCGCGGCTACTATTCCGGCTACTATCCCTAATAAGAAGAATATATTCTCCTTTCTCTTTTAATTATGTTTGAAGATATCATCAGAGAGATAACCTCGACAGAGGTGACTACGGCTTCGGCTATAGCCAAGCTATGCATAAGCCTGCTGCTTGGAAGTGCCGTCGGATTCGAGCGCAAACTGAAAGGGCAATCGGCCGGCATACGCACGTTTGCCCTGATATGCATGGGAGCCACGCTTGCGATGCTGATATCAATCTATGTGCCACAGGAATACCTCGGGCTGAAGAACGGCGACCCGGGACGCATCGCGGCCCAGGTGGTCACCGGTGTCGGTTTCCTCGGCGCCGGAGCCATCATTCAGATGAAAGGCTCGGTGAGGGGACTGACGACAGCCGCCGGTATCTGGATGGTGGCGACGATAGGTATGGCTGTAGGACTGGGAATGTATGCTCTGTCAATCACGGCCACGCTTCTCATTCTTGTGGTGCTGCACTGGTTTGAACGCTGGGAACACCGCAGTGCCATGGGTGCCGAGTCGCGAATAATACGTCTGCTTATCAACAGCGTCGTCACTGACATAGAGGCCTACCGCAAGGTGCTCCGCGAAAACAAGGTGACCATCACCAACATGTACCTCGAATATGACTACGACGAGGAGGTGACCCGCCTTAATTTCGTAGTGCTGTTCAAGGAGTCGACCGATTATATCAGGATATTCGAACAGTTGCGCACGCTCAACCCCACCCACTCTATTTCGCTTGCCAACCAGGTAAGCATCTGAATAATTTTGAATGTGGAATTTTGAATTTTGAATTTCGGGGAGAGTTGTGGAGATTAAGCCGGATTAATCGGGGTCAAGCCGGATTAATCAAGACTAAGCCGGGGTAAGCAGGGGTTATCGGAGTTAATCGGGAATGGAATTATTGATATTGGGGTTGGGTAGTTATTGATAGATAATGTAGTTATGGATATTGAAAGTCTTATCAGCGACCTCGCTTTTATTCTGATACTTGGGGCAGCGGTCACACTTTTGTTCAAGTGGATAAAGCAACCGGTAGTGTTGGGATATATCGTGGCGGGGTTTCTTGCAAGCCCGAATTTCGAGCCGCTGCCGTCTGTTGCCAATGAAGCCAATATCGAGTTCTGGGCTCAGATAGGCATCGTGGTGCTTCTTTTCTCACTCGGACTTGAGTTCAATTTCAAAAAGCTGGTCAACACGGGGGCAACCGCAGTGGTGACCGCGCTGATAAACGTTATAGGCATGATGTGCGTGGGCTTCGCGATAGGGACACTGCTGGGCTTCTCGCACATCAACAGCATATTCTTAGGCGGAATGCTGTCGATGTCGTCGACGACCATCATCATCAAGGCGCTGACAGACCTCGGACTGAAGCAGAAAAAATTTGCGTCGCTCGTATTCGCGATTCTCGTTGTGGAGGATCTGTTTGCGGTGTTGATGATGGTGCTGCTGTCGTCGATAGCCGTCAACGACTCAGTGGAGGGCTCGGAGCTGCTTCTGAGCATCGGCAAACTGGTTTTCTTCCTGATAATATGGTTTCTGGTGGGAGTGTTCGTGCTGCCGTCGATGCTCAACAAGACACGCCGCTTCCTCAACAACGAGACCCTGCTGATAGTGTCGATGGGACTGTGCCTGGGCATGGCGGTATTCTCGGTGGCATGCGGATTTTCGCTGGCACTCGGAGCGTTTGTAATGGGTTCGATACTTGCGGGCACGAGCTATGCCGAGAGAATAGAGCGGGTGACGATGCCGGTAAAAGACCTTTTCGGCGCCGTATTCTTTATCTCGGTGGGAATGATGGTGCAACCGACTACAATCGTCGACTATGCCGGGCCGATACTTATATTGTCGGCAGTTGTGGTGGTCGGCATGATAGTGTTCGGCACGTTCGGCATGCTTGTGACCGGACAGTCGCTCAAAGTGGCGATAGAGACCGGATTCTCGCTGACACAAATCGGAGAGTTTTCGTTCATCATAGCATCGTTAGGCATGAGCCTCGGCGTGCTTGACCCGAGCATATACCCGATAGTGGTGGCCGTGTCGGTGCTGACGACATTCACCACACCGTATTTCATCAAGATGGCCGACCCGTTCTATGAGATTGTGAAACGCCATCTTCCGCAAAGGCTGCATTTCCTCATCGACCGCTACAGCAAAGAGGCAAATGCGGCGGCAACGTCGGAACGCCATTCGATATGGAAGGTGTTCATCAAGCGGTATATATGGCGCATGGTGCTTTATTCGATAGTGCTGATAGCGATAACGCTTGTGTCGCTCAACTTCTTCATGCCGTGGCTTGCCACGGTGATGCCCGAAGGCTACCGGCTCGTAGGCGCCGCCGTGACGCTCATAGCCATGTCGCCGTTCCTGCTGGCGCTGTCGCTTCCGACCTCGAAACGACTGGAAGAGACCGCCTCGATTCCTGACGGCTACAGAGTGCCGAGGGTGGTGATGCGCATATTCCGCCTGATACTTGTATTGGGATTCATTGTCAACATACTGTCGTCGATATTCTCACTGACAGCCGGCTTTGCAACCGGAATAGCGCTCATTGTGCTCATGCTGTTCATACTGACGGGAAAAGCCAGCCACCGCATAGGCAGGATAGAGGACCGGTTCATGAACAATCTGAACGAGCGCGAACTGCGGCGTTCGGGCAAGAACAATTCAGTGGTGTCGGACCTGCACCTTGCATATATGACGGTAGGCAACAACTGTCCAATGACAGGAGAACGGCTGCGCGACTCGGGATTGCGTTCGCAATACGGGGTGAGCGTGTCGAGCATCATGCGCGGCACGCAGTTCATACCGGTGCCCCGCAGCAACGACCGCATATTTCCGGGAGATACAATCGGCGTAATCGGCACTGACGAACAGATACAGCGTCTGCTCCCTGTTGTCGAGAACAACAGCGAGGAGGAATCCGCCGGGTCGGCATCGCCGGTCAACTTCGGCATATATGACGTGCAGCTGAGCGAAAAGTCGCCACTGTGCGGACAAAGCATCATCAATGCCGACATACCAGACAAGTATTCGTCGATGGTGATAGCCGTGGAGCGCGACGGGCATTTCGCCGAGCGGCTTGACTCCGTAGTATTCGCTGCGGGCGACAGGGTCTATTTCGCCGGGCCGAAAGAGACGATTTTCTCGCTGGCTTGACAAATACACATTCCGCGGTTAAAAACCGCGGCTACTAACCTGACATGAAATATTGAACGACAGCTGTCGTTTTGCCAAGGAAAAAGAATTTTGATTTCAACCAACATTAATATAAAAGATTATGAACATAGGAGACAAGCTGCCCGAAGTGCTGGGCAAAGACCAGAATGGCAATGAGATACGTACGGCGGATTTCGCAGGCAAGAAATTCATCCTTTACACTTACCCCAAGGACAATACTTCGGGATGCACAGCAGAGGCGTGCTCGCTGCGCGACCACCGCGACGAGTTGCGCAATTTAGGTTATGAGGTGGTTGGCGTGAGCAAGGACTCGGCTGCATCGCATCAGAAATTCATCGAGAAGCATCAGCTCAATTTCCCTCTTATAGCCGACACCGACACCACCCTGCTGCAACAGCTCGGTGCATGGGGCGAGAAAACGATGTGCGGAAGAAAGAGCATCGGCACGCTGCGCACCACGTATCTGATTGACGAGGAGGGACGCATCGCCGACATATTCCTGCCGAAACAGATCAAGACCAAGGAGCACGCGCAGCAGATTATCGACCGGGTGAAGTAGTGTAGTCACACGACGCGAACGTGGTATTTGATGTCCGCGGTTAAAAACCGCGGCTACTGCATGAGCGCTACTACCACATTGATTATCAGACCAAACAGAGAGAGATATGATTGAATATATCAAAGGGAATGTGGCTGAGCTGACTCCTACGTATGTGGTGCTGGAGACAGGCGGCGTGGGGTATGGCATCAACATTACGCTGCCATGCTTCACGGCACTTGAGAGCCGGGAGGAGGCGAAGCTGCTCATTCATGAGGTTATACGCGAGGACGCGTGGGTGTACTTCGGATTTCTCGAAGAGAGCGAGCGGGTGCTGTTCAGACTGCTCATCGGAGTTTCGGGCGTCGGCGCGAACACCGCGCGCATGATATTGTCGTCGCTTCCGACGCTTGAACTGGAGCAGGTTATCATGTCGGGCGACGTGCGCCGGCTCAAGGGAGTGAAAGGTATCGGAGCCAAAACAGCAGAAAGAATAATTGTAGACCTCAGGGATAAAATAAAACCTACCGACTCTACGTTATTAATACAGCCTGTTGCCAAAAACGAGGATTTCGAGGAGGCACTGGCTGCAATGGTGATGCTCGGATTTCCGCGACAGGCAGCACATAAAGTTCTCACGAAGCTTTATAATGCCGAGCCTGCGCTGAAGGTCGAGGCCGCCATAAAAAAAGCGCTGACACTTATGTAATGCATAATTCATAATGCATAATTCATAATTATGGCGCTTGGGGAATAAAGGGTGTAGATGTTTATCAAACCAATGAGGCAATCGGAAAGACGGAATTCGAAATATAAGAAACAGGGAGCCGCACTCCTGGCGGCTGTATTGTTGATTATGGCGGCCGTGGCCGTCAAGGCTCAGCGCATCTCCCCTACCGGAGTCAGTGCGCCGGCCTTGCCATATACGGTGCTGCCCGTACCGTCAAATCCGGCCGACTCGATAATGATGCCGTTTCCGGTGCAACAGACCGTGCCGGAACGATATGAAGACCTCATGGAGGACGAGATGGCGATGGACCTGTCGACTCCGTCGAATATCAAGACCGTGGCCGAATTCGACCCGGCCACGGGTATCTATATCGTGCGCACCAAGGTCGGCGACCATGATATCGCCACGCCGTTCATGCTTTCGGAGAAGCAGTACAACAACTGGCAGCTGCGCAAGTCGATGGAGGAATATTACCGTCAGCGCAACAGCGAGATTTTCCAGAAGCAGGACAAAGAGCCGTTCAATATCCTCGACATGAATTTCGCGTTGGGTCCGTTGGAGAAGATATTCGGCCCGGGCGGAGTGCAGTTGAAGACAACCGGCTCGATACAGCTCAAAATGGGTATCAACTCCAACAAGACCGACAACCCGTCGCTGTCGGTCAACGCCAGGCGCAAGACCTATTTTGACTTCGACCAGAAGATACAGGCCACGATAGCCGCCTCGGTCGGCGACAGGCTGAAATTCAACATGACGTATAACACCGACGCGACTTTCGATTTCGATTCAAAGAACCTCAAGCTCGCCTATGAAGGACAGGAGGACGATATCGTCAAAAGCATCGAGGCGGGCAACGTGTCGCTTACCACGGGGTCGTCGCTGATACGCGGAAGCACGGCGCTGTTCGGTATCAAGACAAAACTCCAGTTCGGCAAGCTGACGGCTACGGCGCTTGTGTCACAGCAGAATTCTGAGTCAAAGACCGTGAACACGAAGGGGGGCGCGCAGACGACCGACTTCCAGTTCAATGCCGACGAATACGACCAGAACCGGCACTTCTTCCTCTCGCAGTTTTTCTACCATAACTACGATAAATTCGCGGCCCGTCTGCCGATGGTAATGTCGGGGGTGCAGATTACCCGCATAGAGGTGTGGGTGACCAACAAGAGCGGCAACTACAACGAGTCGCGCAACCTTGTGGCCTTTGCGGACCTCGGAGAGGCGGAGTATTTTACCAACAATTACTGGAAGCCCAATGTGTCGCTGTCCAATCCGGCCAACGCGTCAAACAACCTGCTTACCGTCATCAAGAACGATTATCCCGACGCCCGCAACATCAACACCGTCACCCAGGCGCTGGAACCTCTGCGCGCCTACGGCATAGAGGGGGGCAAAGACTACGAGAAGGTGGAGAGCGCGCGGCTGCTGACTTCATCGGAATATACGCTCAACACCACACTGGGCTACATATCGCTGCGCTCGGCACTCAATTCGGACGAGGTGCTCGGCGTGGCATTCGAATATACTTACAACGGACAGGTGTATCAGGTGGGCGAATTTTCATCGGACATCACCACCACCGACCGCTCGCTGTTTGTGAAGATGCTTAAGTCGACGACCATCGACACGCGTCAGCCGATATGGCGACTGATGATGAAAAACGTGTACTCGCTCGGCGCATATCAGGTGCAGAAAAGCAATTTCCGCCTCAACATCAAGTATCTGAGCGACACGACCGGTACGCTCATCAACTATCTTCCTGTGGCCGGCCTCAACAACCAGTCGCTGCTGCAGGTGATGAACCTCGACCGGCTGGATTCCAACCAGGAGTCGAACCCCGACGGATTTTTCGACTTTATCGAAGGCTATACGATACAGGCATCGCAAGGCAAGGTGATATTCCCGGTAGTCGAGCCATTCGGCGCGCATCTGGAGAAGAAGATAGGCAATCCGGCGATAGCGGCGCAATATGTCTACAAGGAGCTGTATGACTCAACGCTTGTGGTGGCGCGCCAGTTTGCCGACAAGAACAAATTCGTGATGACCGGGCAGTATCAGGCCTCATCGGGGTCGCAGATACGCCTGAACGCCATGAATGTGCCGCGCGGATCGGTCATCGTCACCGCCGGCGGAGTCAGGCTGACCGAGAACTCCGACTATACGGTTGACTACTCGATGGGTATCGTGACCATCACCAACCAGAGCATCATCGACTCGGGCCAGAGCATATCGGTGACGCTTGAAAACCAGTCGCTCTTCTCGATGCAGCGCAAGACACTGCTCGGGCTCGACCTGCAATACCAGTTCAACAAGAACCTTAACATAGGGGCAACGCTGCTCCACTTCTCGGAGAAAGCACTGACCGAGAAAGTGAATATCGGCGATGAAATCATCAACAACTCGATGTGGGGTGTCAATCTGGCCTACAACAGCGAGTTCATGTGGCTGACCAACCTGCTCAACAAGATACCGACAGTCAATGCCACCGCACCGTCGCGCATCAGCCTGACGGCCGAGTATGCCCAACTCGTGCCCCACCAGCAGAAGAGCGGTTCGAGCCAGGGGTCATCGTATATCGACGACTTCGAGAACGCGCAGATGGGAGTTGACCTGCGGTCGCCTTACGCGTGGTTCATGGCCTCGACGCCATACGACCCGTCGGCCGACGCACTGTTCCCCGAAGCCGGACTGAGCAACAATGTCGATTACGGCAAAAACCGCGCGCTGCTCAACTGGTACACAATCGACCGCATGTTCACCGACCGCAATTCGTCGCTCTGCCCGGGCTATATCAAAGCCGACCTCAAGCAGCTGTCGAACCCTTACGTCCGCGAGGTGACTTCGCGCGAGATATTCCCCGGCCGCGAGCTGAGCTACGGCGAGTCGAACCTCGTGCAGACGCTCAACCTGTCGTTCTACCCCAACGAACGCGGGCCTTACAACCTCGACGCCACAAACATCGACCCGGACGGGTATCTTCTCAATCCGGAAAAACGCTGGGGCGGCATCATGCGCAAAATGGACAACACCAATTTCGAGCAGTCGAACATCGAATATGTGCAGTTCTGGATGATGAACCCGTTCCTCGACCCGGAAAATCCGAACTATGACGGCGGTGACTTATATTTCAACTTCGGCGAAATCTCGGAAGACATTTTAAAGGACGGTCTCAAGTCGTACGAGAACGGCATACCTTATGACGGCAACGACCAGTTCCTGACGCAGACGGTGTGGGGTAACGTGTCGACGCAGAACTCGCTGACCTATTCGTTTGACAACAATTCGGGTTCGCGCGCTGTGCAGGATGTCGGCCTTGACGGACTCAAGAATGACCTTGAGTTCGAATTCCCTTCGTACAAGGATTATCTGAACGAACTGCAGACGCGCCTGTCGGCCACGGCCTACGACAAGATGGTGCAGGACAAGTTCTCGCCCTTCAACGACCCCGCCGGCGACAATTACCATTTCTTCCGCGGTTATGACTATGACGAGGAACGGCTGTCGGTGCTCGAACGCTACAAACGCTACAACGGAGTGGAGGGGAACTCGCTTTCGCCTGAAGATGCGACTGACCCGCTTTATCAGTCGTCGCGCGCGGTGCCCGACGTGGAGGATATAAACCAGGACAACACGCTCAACGAGTATGAGCGCTACTTCCAGTACAAGGTGTCGATACGTCCCGAGGACCTTGTCGTGGGCAAGAACTATATCACCGACAAGCAGGTGTCGCTTGTGCCCACCCGCGACGGAAAGGATACGGAGGTGGAATGGTATCAGTTCAAGATACCTTTGAGCGACTACGAGAAAATAGTGGGAACGATAAAGGACTTTTCGTCGATACGTTTCGCCCGCATATTCATGACCGGCTTCAAGTCAACGACCCACCTGCGTTTCGCCACACTGGAACTTGTGCGCGGCGAATGGCGCAACTATGATTTCAATCTCAACTCACGCGGCGACGCTCCTGCCGAAGGTGAGCTCGACGTGTCGGTAGTCAACATCGAGGAGAACGCATCGCGGGAGCCCGTCAACTATGTGCTGCCTCCGGGCGTGTCGCGTGCGGTCGACCCCGGCCAGTCGCAGATAACGCAGCTCAACGAGCAGGCGATATCGCTCAAAGTGACCGACCTCGATGCCGGCGACGCGCGCGCCATATACCGCAATACCCAGCACGATTTGCGCAACTACAAGAGGATGCAGATGTGGGTGCATGCCGAGAGCCTCATCGACGATGTCACCAACCTGCGCGACGGAGACCTCGCCCTGGTGCTCCGTATCGGTACTGACGTCAAGAGCAACTTCTACGAATATGAAATGCCACTGACCCTGACACCTCCGGGCAAGTACAACAACGACCTCAACTCCGAGCGCTACAAGGTGTGGCCCCGGGAGAACTTCCTTGACATCGACCTGCAGGCGTTTGTCGACCTCAAGAAAGAGCGTAACAGAGCCAAAGCAGAGGCGGGAAGCAATGTAGGATACGCCACGCTGTATACAGGCCGCGACCCTGACAACGAGCGCAACCGCATAGCCGTGATGGGCAATCCGTCGCTGAGCGACATCAGGGTGATGCTTGTGGGTGTGCGCAACAACTCGTCGACACGCAAAGACGGTATCGTATGGGTCAATGAGCTTAAGGTCACCGACTTCAACCAGGAAGGCGGCTGGGCGGCAAAGGCCAACGTCAACGTAGGCGTCAGCGACATCGCCACGCTCAACTTCGGCGCCCACATCGAGACCGCAGGTTTCGGCGGAGTGGACCAGTCGCTCAACTCACGCCGTATGGACGACTACGAACAGTACAACTTCGCAGTTCAGGGCGACATTGGACGCTTCCTGCCCGAGGGAGCCAAACTGAGGGCTCCGGTGTTCTATTCGGTCAGCAAGGAGAAAACATCGCCCAAGTACAATCCTCTGGATCAGGACGTGCTGCTCAAAGACGCCCTCGACGATGCTCCCGACAAGCATGCCCGCGACTCAATCAATGCATTTGCCATCGAGCGTACCACGGTGCAAAATTTCTCGCTTTCGGGTATGAAATTCGATATCCAGCATGACAATCCCATGCCGTGGGACCCGGCCAACTTCACAGTCAATTTCTCTTTCAACAAGCAGTCGAAAGTCGACCCGACCACGGAGTATGAGAATACCAATGACTACCGCGGCTCGCTGCAATATTCGTATTCGCCGATGATAAAGGGACTGAAGCCGTTCAATTCGCTTATCAAGAGCAAAAACAAGAACCTGAAATTCATCAAGGACTGGGAAATAAACTACCTGCCCACATCGATATCGTTCCTGACCACGATGTCGCGCTACTACTACGAGCAGCAGACGCGCTCTGAGACCGACGTGATGTTCCAGCTGCCGGTGTCGGTAAGCAAGAATTTCCTCTGGGACCGCCAGTTCAACCTGACATGGAATATAACCAAGTCAATCAACCTGTCGTTCACCTCCAACACCTCGGCCCGCATCGAGGAGACAACCGGAGCCGTCAACCGCAAGCTATTCCCCGACCGATACAAGGAATGGAAAGACACAGTGTGGCAAAGCATCCTGTCGATGGGTACGCCGTGGAGCTACAACCAGTCGTTCACGGCATCGTACAAGGCGCCCTTCAACCGTATACCGGTGCTTGACTTCCTCAATGCATCGACCACCTATACCTCGACCTACCGCTGGGACAGAGGAGCTACAATCGACGACATAAGCATAGGCAACACGATAGCCAACCAGTCGTCATGGAGCGTCGACGGCCGCCTCAACCTGGAGTCGCTCTACAAGAAGATACCATACGTGAAGGATGTTGACAAACGCTTCTCGTCGGCACGCAACAACCAGAAGAAACGTACGCCGAAGCATTTCGAGCGCACATACAGCCTGCGTCCCGACACGAGCATCACGATAAAGCACAATCTGCGCACCACCAAAGTGAAGGTGACAGCCACGACGCAGAGCGGCCGCAAATTTCCGGTGAAGACTCGCGTGGTCGACGCCAACAACGTGGAGGTGCTCACCCGGTCAGACTCAACCTTGAATTTCGCAATAGACGAACTGTTCAGGGAACAGTTGCCGGTATGGCGCGAAATCGCCGACCACACCACGCGCTTCGTGATGTCGCCCCGCAATATCTCGGTAAGATGGAAAAGGACTTCCACGCTGTCGATACCTCTGTTCCGCCCCAACATCGGCAATATCTTCGGCCAGTCAAATTCCTACGGGCCGATGTCGCCGGGACTCGACTTCGCGTTCGGGTTCGCCGACGAGAGCTATATCGACAAAGCCAAGGAGCGTGGATGGCTGCTGACCGACATAGGCCAGACGTCGCCGGCGCTCTGGTCGAACGCCAACGAACTGAATATCGAGCTGACCCTCGAGCCGATAAAGAATCTCAAGGTGCAGCTGACATTCAACCGCACCGACTCGCGCACCAACCAGGTGCAGTTCATGTATGACGACATGCCGCTGTCGCGCTCAGGCTCGTACACCAAGACCCACTGGGCACTTGCCACGGCATTGCGCGGGTCGAAAGCCCAGGACGGCTACAACTCCGAGGCGTTCAACAATTTCCTGCGCTACATACCGATTGTGCGCCAGCGTGTGGAGAGCCAATATGCCGGACTGCATTATCCGACAACCGGATTTATGAAAGACAATCCGCATGCCGGGGCTCCGTATGACCCTGAAGTGGGCACCATAGCGGCAACATCGCCCGATGTGCTCATCCCGGCATTCATCGCGGCTTACTCGGGAAAATCGCCTGACAAGATTTACACCGACCCGTTCCCGTCGTTTGCCCATGTGCTCCCCAACTGGCGTGTCACCTACGACGGACTTATCAACTTCTTCAATCTGCGCAAATTCTTCAAATCGGTGACGCTCAACCACGCTTACCAATGTACCTACACTGCCGGCAACTATTCATCATATCTCAACTGGGTGGGAGCAGACGGCGACCGTGGCTTCATCCTTGACGAGACGTCGGGCGAACCGATACCCTCGTCGCCATTCAACATCTCGTCGGTGGCCATCACCGAGCGTTTCGCTCCGCTCATCGGCGTGGCCGTCACACTAAACAACGAGATGACTCTCAATGCAGAATACCGCGACCAGCGCACGCTCACACTCAACACAGCCGCCGGACAGGTGGTCGAGGCCACCACGCGCGGCCTCACATTCGGAGCGGGCTACAAAATTGTAGGCTTCAACACATTCCTGAAGATGAAAGGCTCGCAGTCGGGCATATCGAACGACCTGACCATCAACGCCGAGTTCTCGCTGCAGAACACGCAGGCACTCATACGCCGCATCGAGAGCGCCTACACCCAGCCTACATCGGGCACAAGCACACTCGGCATCAACTTCACCGCCAATTATATACTCAGCCGCCGCCTGACAATAGGCGCATATTTCGACCATCAGGTCAACACTCCGCTTGTGACTACCTCATCCTACCCCACCACCAACTCATCTTACGGCATCTCGCTCAATCTCAATCTGGCAAGGTAACACAGATTGGGGTGAAAAATTATTTCTGAGTTTCAGCATATAATTGTATCTTTGCGGGGAAAGCTTATGAAGAGACGTCTGATATTCACCACAACGACGGAGATGCTCCGCGTTACCGCCGACACGGTAGTCTACATTACCGCCGACGGGAATTACTCTGCCATCACCCTGGCCGACGGGGGCAGCTTTGTGCTGACGCAGCAGCTCGGGCATATCGAACGACGCATCGCCGAGATAATGGACAGCGACGACAACCGCTTCATACGCATCGGCAAGAGCTTGATTGTAAACCGCGATTTCATTACCTACATCAATCCGCAGCGTCAGAAGATGGTGCTGTCAGACTGCCGCAGTTTCCGGCATGAGGCTTCGGCCTCGAAGGAGGCGCTCAAGGCATTGAAAGAGCTATTGGAAAAGGAGGCGACATTATGAGCGACAAACGACTTGATATCGGCGACGACGAAATAAGGGTCATAGCACCGAACGGAAACCAATCGCCCCGTAACGACAGGAAGCGTAAGAGCATGCGCTATGTCTATGCCGCCATCGCTATTATAGCGGCGGCAGCGGCAGCTATTGTATTGCCGGCTGTGTTCAGACCCGGGAATGCGAATGAGGCAGAACCGGAAGATGTTTCAATGGTGGCCGAGAGTGAGACCGGTGAAGTGTTACGGGGAGACACGGAAGACCAAGCAATAAATATAAACGCAGAGGGAGACATCGATAATATGACTGCGGATAACGGGCGTTACGCTTCGCGCAGGGATACAACCGTCAACGGCACGAGGCTTATAATTCTGACGCCGCACGGCGCCATACCGACACTGGAGGTGGGCAATAGTGTGGTTGCCGATACCACGGTCATACTCGCAGCGCAGGCAGCCGACATACGCCGTGACAATGGAGAAATAGCGGGTACATACGTATTGAAAGGCGAGCTGCTCAGCAAGGGTGAGGCAAAAGCGGGATACTGCTCGATAGTCAACGGTGAGATAAACATCGGAGTTGCCGATGCAACCCCTATGCTTGAACAGGTGCTGATGTCGGGAGGATATTTTTTCAGACAGTATCCGCTTGTGGCTGCCGGACAGCTTATCGAAAACAAGCCTCAGGGAAAGGCGAGACGCAAGGCGCTCGCCGAAATTGACGGGACAATGAGCGTGGTGATGAGCACCGACAAACTCACATTCCATGACTTCTCGCAGGCGCTGATCGACGCGGGCGCACGCAATGCAATATATCTTGTGGGTGCAAATTCGACAGTATTTTACAACCACCGCGACGGCCGACGTCATTTTATGGGGCCTGTTGACGAAAATGCACCTGACAATATCAATTACATAGTGTGGCGGTAGACGACATGTTTCGTACACTCGGGATGTCATTTCATACAACGCGGGGGAAAAAGCTTGCCCCGCGTTTTTTTATTTTGCAAATTTGTGGAATAAATTTCACAGGTCAATGAAACAGACAATCATCGCAATCGCCATGATGGCGCTTATAGTCACAGGATGCGGACGGCGGAATGCGCCGGAGGCATGCCATGCGGAAAAGAATGGCGTGTATTACTGGAAAACGGTGCTGAAACTCGACAGCGCCGACATCGCTTTTATGAAAAGGCATGAGGTCGGCAGAGTGTATCTGCGCATGTTTGACGTGGATGTCGAGGACGCCGAGGCAGTGCCTGTGGCATCGGTCAGAATAGACGACAGTGCAGGCAAGATGCCGGCGCCCGATGACGTAGAGTTTGTGCCGGTAGTATATATCACTGTCGACGCACTCAGGATGATGGCAGGAAAAGAGAAAGAGCTTGCCGAAAACATTGTGACACGCGTGCGCAATATGAGCGAATACAACGGATTGCCGAATGTGGCGGAACTTCAGCTCGACTGCGACTGGACCACTTCGACTGAGCAATCGTTTTTCAAACTGTGCGATGAGTCGAAAAACACTATCAAAGAGCTCGGATTGCCATGGCGGCTGAGTTCAACCATACGCCTGCATCAGCTGTCGAGAAAAGCGCCACCTGTGGACTGCGGCGTGCTGATGGTATACAATACCGGCAGTTTCAATAACCCTGATACGCACAATTCGATTATCGACGCCGCAGATGTCGAGCCATATCTGAAACACCTGCCCTCCTACCCGGTTCATCTCGACGTGGCCTACCCCACCTATTCATGGCAGCTGCTTTTCAGAGGCAGGATTTTCGCCGGGCTCACCGACAATGTCAATCTGTCGGACACGGCAAACTTCACCCTGCGCAACGGCAACCGCTATGTGGCAAAGCGAGATGTGCCGCACAAAGATATCATGATACGCGAAGGCAACACCATCAGGGAGGAGACGGCAGCCTATGACGAGACTGCACGAGTGAAAGAGATGATAGAGAAGCAACTTGCAGAACGCGGACATTCCAACATACTGTACCATCTTGACAATACGAACCTTTCAAAATATACATCCGATGAAATCGACTATATCTATACGACTGGCCGTTAGCGCAGTCGCAGCATGTGCCGCGGCAACATCCCTGGCATGCGGGCCTTATACACCCATTATTCCCACTCCCGATTATTTCATAAGCGGCGACAGTCAGAAAGCCATATCAGACAATGACCGCGAGGAGAACCTGCGCCTATGGCAGGAGCAGACATCGAAAAGCATACCTGTGTCAGATATCGAGGAGGCGGTGTACAAAGACACGTACAGCCGGTTTGCGGAATGCACCGGATATGCCGCAACCAAGACCGGCAATCTGTTCTACACTTATCTCAACAACAGCGGCGACCGCGAGGTGACCGACCTGCTTCTGACGGCCAAGCGTCTGGAGCAACTGCGCGAGGAGATGCTTTCGCCCTGGTATTATCCCCGGAATAAAGAGAACGGCAACAACGACCTGGACGACATCATCGACAAGTGTAAGGCATACAACGGAAGCCGACTAAGGGACCGATACGCGCTCCAGACCACACGTGCGCTCTTCGCCTCGAAGAACTATGCCGGCTGCATCGAGTATTACGACTCGGCATTCGCCGATATACCCGATGACAACCTAATGAAGCGCATGGCACAGAGATATGTGGCAGGATGCTGGAGCAGGCTTGACGACAAAGAGCGCGCCGACTCAGTGTTTGCCGCAGCGGGCGACATCCGGTCGATAACAGGCAGCGACCCTCTTGCCTATATGGCTGAACGAAATCCCGACGCACCGCAGGTAATGGAATATTTAAGAGACAAGCGGTGTGCGCGCGACACCGCCCTGATGACCAACGCGGCTGCCATAGCCTATAAACTGCTCGCCGCAGACAAAGTAACCAACAAAGGTGACTGGAATTTCATGCTTTCTTATTTCAACAATGAGTTCAAGGGCAACACGCAACTTGCCCGCGAACATATCTACAAAGCGTTGCAGCAGAAATTTTCAAGCAGTGAGCTTAATGACCTCGCCCGCGCCTACAAGATGAAACTCGACGCCAAAAGCGGACACTCAGAGTCACTGCTTGAGGATATGCAATGGGCAGAAAGCAAGACCGACATTCTCAATCCCGACGCATACCAATGGAAAAGACGGATACGAAACATCGTATATGAAGACCTGGTGCCAAGGCTATGGAGCGACAAAGAGTATAGCAAAGCGATATTGCTCTGCGCATACGCCGACAATCTCGATTATGCCGACAGGAAATATACCATCTATCAATTTGGACCGGGGTGGCTGTTTGCAATGCCTGATATTTCGATGACAATCAACGACCTGCGCAAAAGCGAAAAGTTTTTCAATCCGCTTGACTATTCATGCCTGTCGTTTCAGCTGATGGGAAGCCTTACCTCAGACGACTTAGCCACGGCCTACGATGAAATGATGCAACCGGGCACACTGAATGATTTTCTACGCAGAAACATACGCACTGACTGCGACTACTACAACGAGCTGATAGGCACTCTGGCGTTGCGCGAGGGGAATTATGAGCGTGCTGAAAGCTATCTGTCGAAAGTGAGCGAAGAGTATCAGCGTACCATGAACATCAACAAGGAGGGCTATCTTTCGCGAGATGCGTTCAGCATATATCCTTCGCGATGGTCGACCACTGATTATTTCGGCTGGGCTTACGAAAATCAGGCCGTGGCCCATGAGCATCAGGCAAGAACCGGAGCCAAACTTGATTTCGCGCGCAAGATGAATTCATACGCAGAAACCATGGCACATGGAGCAACGAACGACGAACGAGGCTTGGCCGCACTTATGTATACCATCGGACGCCACAATTCATTTGAGGAGTGCTGGGCACTGACTCAATACTGGAGGGGATTCTGTTCCAACATGTTTTATCCGTCGCTCCAGTATTGGGATAATTTCGCAGAGAGCAAGTATCCGTTCCTCTATGACTATGTGAATACTGTCGGCTACAAGAATACCGAAGATGAATATAACCGCAACGTAGAGAAAGCGCTTGCAATGCTCGAGAGCAACGAGGCAAAGGCCAAGGCGGAGTATATTCTGGGCAATCTGAAGACTGTGGTCGCAAGGTATGGCGATACGACGACGGGGCAATTTGTCAAGACTTCGTGCGACCGCTGGAAGCAGTGGATATAATATATTTCTAAATATTCCGCTATACATTCCGCGGTTAAAAACCGCGGCTACTATTTTGCTGATTACCAATCAGTCGGGTTTAGTAGCCGCGGTTTTTAACCGCGGAATATATGTTTTTGTCGTAGATAAGTCCGTTCGCTTTTATTCGCCGTCGGAGAATGAGCGTGGGTCGATGCGGATTAACTGAAGCACCGGTTTGCCGGCGTGGTTGACGAAGGTAACGGTGTCGTCGCTCTTGGCAAATGCTTTTTCGGTCTCTTCAAGCGCTACGAGTACGGCTGTCTCGGTGGCGATGTCGGGACACATCATCCGTGTCGATGCTATATTGGAGAATTGCACCGAATTGGCGACATCGGGGTCTATAGCGATTTCGCCGTTGACGATGTTGCATCCGGCGTTGCCATGCACTTTCTTTTCGGGAAGGTCGAACACGAACTGAATGCCTTCGTTGCTGTTGGCCTCACCGTTGATTGCGGTCACACGCCATGCGCCGTTAAGGAAATCCATGTTGTGCTTGCGGAGTACCATGACAAGGTGTCCGCGGTCGTTGAACAGGTCGAGATATGATTCGTGGCCGAAACGCGAAATGCGGTATGAACGCACCTGGTCGATGGTGTTGTTGATAATGTATTCAAACGGAGCGTTGGCGCAATATTTCAACGTGGAGATTACCTTTGAGAACTGCAACTTGTTGCCTTTGTCGGTTATGATGCTGCTGTTTATAGTGTTGCATCCATTGTTGCCGTACATGCGACCCTGGGCGAGATCAAAAGTAATCTGCGGGCGCTCCTCGCCTGTCACTTTCTGTCCGTTTACATTGTCGATATTCCATTCGCCATCGAGACGGGCGTCGGCGTATGTCGAGGGGAAATATACTATTTCTTCCTGTTGGGCTGCGATTGCAATGTCAGCGACAGCAGAATCGGCAACCGGAGGCTGCTTGTCCTTTTTTGCAGAGACAGAAACCGAGCAACATAGGCAGGCAATCGAAAGTGCCATATTAGCAATTGTTTTTTTGTTCATAATAACCGTTTTAAATAAATAGTGTTATGATATGTAACTGTTTAAAATTATTTTATATTAACCGTTCTCATTATTTCAATATTCTGTCGGAGTCTTTTTCGTCGCTTTCCATCTCGTCATCAGTCATGTAGCTCGCTACACTCCTTCTTCCTCACCGGAAATCGCCTGAAAAATTCTCTCGCCATAATATTAAAATAATTTTGAACAGTTACTTATGTATATAAAGAATATGCCAGTATCACTGATACCGACGTTTGATATATAACGTAAAGATATATCCATTTGTTACATTTTTGTATTAACTTTGCATAAAATTTGATGTATGGATTGTGATTTTCAATGCAATCCGAAATGAATTGTCAAACAATATGAATATATTTTTTCAATTATTTATAACGTTTTTCAAAATCGGAGCATTCACCTTCGGGGGCGGATGGGCCATGATATCAATCATTGAGAAAGAGATTGTCGACAAGCACCGGTGGATAGCACGGGAGGATTTTCTGGACCTGCTTGCGGTGGCGCAGTCTCTGCCGGGGATACTTGCGGTGAACATATCGGTGGCTGTCGGCGACAAGCTGCGCGGCAACCGAGGAAGCATAGTGGCTGCAGCGGGCACCATACTGCCCTCTTTTCTCATCATTCTGGCGATAGCCATTTTCCTGACTCCCGACCTCATCAAGAACAACGAGACACTGAGCGCCATATTCAAGGGGATACGTCCGGCAGTGGTAGCACTGATAATAGCGCCTGTAATCACGTCGGCCAAGGCGGCGAAAATCGGATGGAAGACGGTTGCGATACCCATAGTGACTGCGCTGCTCATCTGGTCGAAATGGCCCGTAGTGTCCAATCCGATACTGTTCATAGTGCTCGGAGGCGTCGGCGGATACCTATGGCACCGGCATCAGCTTAAACGCCTTCATTCGATCGACGGATACAAGGGGAAAGGAGGTGAACGATGATTTATCTGCAACTGATATGGAGCTATCTCAAGATAGGACTTTTCGGCTTCGGCGGCGGCTATGCCATGCTGTCGCTCATTGAAAAGGAGATAGTTGGTCCGGGATGGATAACCGGGCAGATGTTCACCGACATCGTTGCCATCTCGCAGATGACACCTGGCCCTATCGGCATCAACTCGGCCACCTACATCGGCTATGTGGCACCCGGAAACGCCAATCCGGCATTCGACACTCCGATATGGGGTGTGCTCGGATCGCTGCTGTGCACGTTAGTGGTAATACTGCCATCGTTTATCCTTGTGGCGAAGACGAGCCGGTTTATCACCCGGCACCATGAGAGCGGTGTCATCAAAGGCATATTCATGGGGTTGCGCCCCGTGGTAGTAGGACTTATAGCGTCGGCAGCGCTTCTGCTTATGAACGGTGAAAATTTCGGCACCGAGACAGCCGACCTCATAAAATCGATAACAATATGCGTCACGGCACTCTGCATGGTGATGTTTACCAAAATCCATCCTATATTCATAATAGTCCTCGCCGGAGCCGCCGGATGGATATTATACTGACAAGGCAATGACTTACAAGGAAACGATAGAATATCTGTACAACGCGACGCCACAGTTCGAGCGTATCGGAGCTGCGGCCTACAAACCGGGGCTCGACACGGCGCGTGCACTCGACAACGCATTCGGCAATCCGCACCGACAATATCCCACAATACATGTAGCCGGCACCAACGGCAAAGGGTCGACATGCCACACTTTAGCAGCCATACTGCAGAGTCAGGGCTACCGCACGGGGCTTTACACTTCGCCGCATCTGAGAGATTTCAGGGAGCGGATGAGGGTCGACGGCGAGATGATATCCGAGCAGGAGGTGATAGAGTTTGTGGAGCGATACCGCTCGATGGGGCTTGATGTGACGCCTTCGTTTTTCGAGCTTACCACTATCATGGCGTTTGACTATTTCGCACGGCGCGGGGTTGATGTTGCAGTGATAGAGACAGGTCTGGGCGGACGGCTCGACACCACCAATATTATCACGCCAGCATTGAGCATAATCACCAATATATCGCTTGACCACACGGCACAACTTGGCGACACGCCTGCGCAGATAGCAGGCGAGAAGGCGGGCATCATCAAACGTGGAATACCGGCGGTGATAGGCAACAGCGAGGGGGATGGTGTGCGCGAGGTGTTTGTGCGCAAGGCCATCGAGGAGGATGCACCGCTGACTTTTGCCGACGGAATCCGATGGTTTGACTCGGCCACGCATTGCGGCGAACAGATGTTGTATAGCGGCACCTACGCAGGAAATATAATCGGAGAGCTGTCGGGTGAGTGTCAGACAGAAAATGCAGCCACTATATTGTGTGCGGTCGATGTGTTGCGCCGCGGGTGCATGACAATCGACAACAGCGCGGTGCGGCACGGTTTCGCCCAGGTAAGGGAACTGACCGGCCTTGCCGGCCGGTGGATGAAACTTGGGGAGCACCCTCTGACGATATGTGACACGGGGCACAACGAGGGTGGATGGCGGTATCTCGGACCGAAGCTCGGAGAGTTCGGCGACAGGCTTGTGATGGTTATCGGTTTTGTCAATGACAAGGATGTGAGCCATATACTCGAGATGATGCCGAAGCAGGCCCGCTATATTTTCACCCAGGCATCCATACCACGTTCGATGAGTGCCGACGAGCTTGCCAGTGCAGCCGCTGCGGCCGGACTTAAAGGTGTCGTGATCTCCGACGTTGCACGCGCTGTCGAGGAAGGACGCCGCATGGCCGGAGATGACGGCGTAGTGTTTATCGGGGGGAGCACCTACGTTGTGGCGGAGGCGATATAATATGAGGGTGTTGCAGAACTTCATATTGTAGGGACGCACGGCTCGTGCGTCCGCCAATAGCCTTATTATCAGGTATTACACGCGGACGCACGAGCCGTGCGTCCCTACGTTTTGCAACACCCTCATGTGTGTAAGAGGGAGCTACTATTATTTTGCAGCGATGACTTCGATTTCAACGAGTACCTGCTTGGGGAGTTCCTTTACGGCGACAGCCGAACGCGCGGGGAAGGGAGCGGTGAAGTTGTCGGCATAGACGGCATTCATTGCGCCGAAATCATTCATATCGGCAAGGAATACAGTGGTTTTCACCACATTGTCGATGCTGAGACCGGCTTCAGCAAGGATAGCCTTGATGTTGGCGATAGACTGGGCAGTCTGGGGAGCTATGCCTTCGGGAATCTCGCCTGTAGCGGGATTAACGGGAATTTGTCCGGAGATGAATACAAAAGGACCGGCATCGATAGCCTGGCTGTAGGGACCGATAGCACCGGGAGCGTTGGTTGTTGCGATTGGTTGTTTCATAATTGGTTGATTTTAGTTGGGTTATCTTTATGTTTCTTAGATTATATTCTTAACTGTCATTTACCACGTCGAGAGGCTTTATCGGCCTCTACGGTGGATAGGTCGGTGATGGGGATATCCTTTACAAAAGTATCGCGCATGGAATCAATCATGGCAAGCTCAGCCCTGTCGGCAATCTCCACCACCCCGGCGAAAGTGCGGTCAAAGTCAGGAATAAAACCGTCGGAGCCATGAGTGCGCACACGCCTGATGACTTCGCCCACGGTAAGCAACTGGGCATCGATGGCCGGGGTGTAGCCGTAGATTTCATCCTTTTCATCTGTAACGACACGCAGCAGCAAGCCTGCATCGACCATAAAATTGACCGACGAAGCCGCCAGCCTCGAAGGCAGTCCGTAGCGTGCAACCATATCTTCCTTGGTGGGCGGCTGCTTGCGGTCGAGATAATCCCTGACAACGACAGTCATCACCGCAATGAAAATCTTGAGTCGGTATGCGACTGTAATCCGTCCAATCTCATTATTGAAATTATACTGGAAAATATTCTGGGAGGCATAGCATACCACTCCACCGGCAAGGCATATCACCCATACGAGCTGCAACCATATCAGCAGCAAGGGGAGGAAAGCGAAACTTCCGTATATGGCATTGTACTTCGACACGTAAATCTGCCCGGTGATGAATAGCCACTGAAGCACCATAAAGCCTGTGCCGGCGAATATTCCGGCCACGAATGCGTTTTTGAACTTCACCTTTGTGTTGGGAATCAGCATATACACACCCGTGAAAAAGAGCCAGATGAACACCAGCGATGCGAAATCGAGGAGCCACTTTATCAACGGCGTCATAAACTCGAACGGAAGCACGCGCTGCAGATTTGTCGACACAAATACCGCTATACCGCTGGCACATATCATCAGTACGGGGAGAATGAGGAATATGGCGAGGTAGTCGGTGAGCTTGCGCCAGAACGAACGGCCGTTTTTCACGCCCCATATATCGTTGAAGGCATGCTCGACAGAGCCGAGTATGGAGATGAGAGTCCACAACAGCATTGCAATACCGACCCCCACAAAAACGCCTTCGGACGACTGGCTCAGATAGCTGTCGACAAAATCAAAAGCTTTTACAAGAGCCTCGCGCTGTGAGCCGAAACTGTCGATAAGTTCGTTTTCAAGCACCTCCTGCAGCCCGAAGCCGCGGCCGATGGCTACAATAAGAGCCAACGCAGGCACCACGGCAAGCATGGTCCGGAAAGTCAGTGCGCAGGCCTTGGTCTGTATATCACCGTTAAAAAAAGCCCGCAGCGACAGGTTGAGCGTCTTGACGAGTTTGACAAACGGAGTGGAACGCATGTCGGTCCATACGCCTTCGCTACAATAGCGATACCAAGCCATGACCCTGTCATACAAATTCATAGCACGCCTACTGAGCCGGTTGAAAAACTTCATCTTCGTTCTATTGTTGAATTGTTGGAGTATAAAGGTATAACAAATACTTAGAAAAATAGTCATGTCCATTAAAAAAAATAATAAAAACTCTGCCGCGACAGCACAATTACAGGATTTTTACGTTATCTTTGTGTAAAATACAACAATGTCAAAATCAACAATCAAAAACCGTATACGTATGTTAAGTGAAAAAATGGAAAATGCTCTCAACGAGCAAATAAATGCAGAACTCTGGTCGGCATACCTCTATCTGTCAATGGGTATGCAATTTGAAAACAAAGGCATGGACGGTGTAGCCAACTGGTTTAAAATCCAGTTCAAGGAGGAGCAGGCTCACGCCGAGATATTCATGAACTACATCAACCAGCGCGGAGGCCGTGTCATGCTCAAACCTATCGCCGCAGTTGATACCGACTGGGCCACCCCCCTTGATGCATTCAAGGATACGCTCGCACATGAGCGCAAGGTCACCGCTCTCATCAACAACCTCTATGCTATTGCCGAATCGGAGCACGACTACGCAACCCGAGACCGTCTGACATGGTTTGTCAACGAGCAGGTGGAAGAGGAGGAGACCGCCCAGCAGCTCATCGACAAGTTCACCCTTATCGGCAACGACGGCATGGGCCTGTACATGCTCAACCAGGAGCTCGCAGCCCGCACTTACACCGCGCCTTCAATCCTCGCTGCGGAGTAAGATGCTGTAATGTAATCGGACAAAAAATACCGGCATGGCCTGAAATCGGAGCATGCCGGTGTTTTTATTATATGGATTTCCGAGTATTGCATATTATCGGGAATTTTTGTAATTTCGTAGATTGATTTTTTATACAATTCTTGATGCGATGAAGATTGTTTTGAAATGCAAGATATTGATGAGGGCACTGATGGTTCTCACGCTGCTTGCAGCTACGGGAGCGACGGCGGCCGGAGCCGGTCTGGAGTTCACGGGCGGCAGGGTGGTCGCTGTCAATGCGGAGGCTTCGACAGGGCTTGAAAAGATTTATGTATTGGAGAACGTTGCGGGAGTGACGGCAACGTATCCGTCGGCCGGCGCGAAATGGAGCAAATGGAGCAATTCGGGAGCGGCTTATGCCGAGGCTGTAGCCGTGACCACCGACGGGGCTTCATCGCAATATGTGCTGCCCGGTGCCGATGGTTTCGGCATAACGGTGGAAGATGGCGGACGCATGTACCATTTCTGGATTGTCAACTATGCAGCCCATCATGTGGATTTCAAGGACGTGACCTTCGATGACGCCGACAGCGACTGCCAGTCGTTGTATCTCAATGTGAAGCCGCTGCGCGAAGGCTATAACTACAGTATAAATTACTACACAATAAACGGGGCTCCCCGCACCCTCGACCGAGGCTACCGGCTGAGCTACAACACTCTGGAATATGACGAGAATGCCAAAGTCTACAACCTCGCCACAAAGACAGAAAAACTTGGGGCGCTGAAGGCGACCGTACGTATCGACAAACCTCTGTGCGACACGCGGTTTACGCTCAGCGGCGACCGTTTTGCCGAAGAGTGGGGTGCAGGAGAGCATGTTGAAAGCGACACTTATGCCACCGATGCCGTAGAGGCTATGACATACGCCGAGCAAACGGAGCGTGACAACGACAACGAGCAGACCGACCAGACCACAGGGCTCGGAGGCTCCGCGCCGGTGGATATCACATTCGTGGCCGCAGTGACCGATGCGGTAAAATTCACGGAATGGCAGCTTTCATCCTCGGCCGATTTCGACACATACGAGCTGCGTTTCAACCAGACGGAGGTAGAGTACACATTTACCCAATACGGCACGTGGTATATGCGTTTTCAGGCGAGCAATGCCGACGGCACGTGTGATTATTTCAGCCCGGTCTACGAGATACAGATAGGAGAAAGCAAGCTGGTATGTCCCAACGCGTTCTCCCCCGGAGCATCGGAAGGTGTCAATGACGAGTGGAAGGTAAGCTACAAGTCGATTGTCGATTTCGAGTGCCATATCTTCAACCGCTGGGGAGTGAAAGTAGCCACACTCACCCACCCCTCGCAGGGATGGGACGGCAAATACAACGGTAAGCTCGTGCCTTCGGGAGTATATTACTACGTAATCAAGGCACGCGGTGCCGACGGCCATAAATATGACCTTTCGGGCGACATAAACATAATCCGTTACAACCAATCACGCGGACAAAACGTTACTGAATAATAGGTATAATAAAAAATTTCACATGCCCGGCGTGGCATATTCCAACAACTACAATCAATGAAATCTCCACTTATCCTGACATTCGCTTTTGTCGCATCGGTGTGCGCGACGTCGGCCGATTTTGAGGCGACAGCACAGCAAGCCTCAAACACATCAACCGTACTTGCGCCGGTGCGCAGTCCCCAGATACCGTCGAAGGCAAAATTTGCCGACACGGAATATGACCTCGACCGCATCGACCTGTACGAGCGTCTCGACCGCGAGCTAACAGGCATATCGTACACCCACGGCAACACCCTTCTGCTGCTGAAACGCGCCAACAGGTATTTTCCCGAGATATTGCCCATACTCAAGAAAAACGGTGTGCCCGAGGATATCATCTACCTCGCATGCATAGAGAGCACGCTCAACCCCAGGGCATATTCACCCGCCAAAGCGGCCGGCATCTGGCAGTTCATACCGTCGACAGCCAAGCAATACGGACTTGAGGTCAACGAGTATGTCGACGAGCGTTACAATATAGAGAAAGCGACGGCTGCGGCCTGCCGTTTCCTCAAATCGCTGAAAGCCAAATACGGCGACTGGGAGTCGGTGGCGGCCGCATACAACGCCGGGCCGGCACGCATTACCAAAGAGCTTGACTCGCAGCAGGCTTCGACGGCAATGGATCTGTATCTCAACGAAGAGACGACGCGCTACATGTTCCGCATACTTGCCACGAAGCTGATTATGGAAAATCCGCGCGCCTACGGCTTCGCCCTCAATCCCGAGCAATTCTACACCCCGATGGAATATGACATCGTGGAGGTGAGCACGCCTGTGGCCGACTGGCCGACATGGGCTAAAAAACATGGCATCACCTACGCCCAGCTCAAAGACGCCAATCTGTGGATACGCGACAAGACCCTACCGAACAAGACCGGCAAGACATATCGCGTGCGCGTGCCCAAGCAGAGTTCGCTCCACCGCTCCACCGCTTCAAAAAACATATACAACCCCGCATGGGTGAAATGAGATAACGCTCTCAGAGCTTGTCTAAATTTATATGATGCAGATTTTAGACAAGCTCTAAGCGACAGACAACAGATATGAAGGAAAAGACAGATATAGCAAACACTGAAACGACAGCAGAAATGACGGCGACGCGCCTGATGGAAATTCAACCGCTTGACTCATTGCAGGTGATAGGCGCGCGTGTCAACAATCTGAAGAATATCGATGTGACGATACCGCACAACGCGCTGACCGTGATTACCGGTCTGAGCGGGAGCGGCAAGTCGTCATTGGCATTCGACACAATATTCGCCGAGGGACAACGTCGCTATATCGAGACTTTTTCGGCCTACGCCCGCAATCTTTTAGGCAATCTTGAGCGACCCGACGTAGACCATATCAGCGGACTGAGCCCGGTAATCGCCATAGAGCAGAAGACAGTAAACCGCAACCCGCGAAGCACCATAGGCACCACGACCGAGATATACGACTTCCTGCGTCTGCTTTATGCCCGCGTGGCAACAGCGCGGAGCTATATTTCAGGCGAGCCGATGGTGAAATACAGCGACGAGAAAATCGTGAACCTCATCCTCGAGCGTTATGCCGGAAGGAAAATAATGCTGCTCGCACCCGTGGTGCACAACCGCAAGGGACATTACAAGGAGCTTTTCGAGCAACTGCAGAAAAAAGGATATGTCACTGTAAGAACCGACGGACATATACGCGAAATAGAGCCCGGAATGAAGCTCGACCGCTACAAGAACCACTCGATAGAGATTGTCATCGACAAACTGAAAGTGGCCGACAAGGATGACTCCCGTTTGCGTGACTCGGTGGCAAACGCTCTGCGCCAGGGAGACAAGCAGATGATGATTTACGACATCGACGACAATGCCATCGGGCATTATTCGCAATCGCTGATGGACCCCGTGAGCGGCATATCGTACCGCGAGCCGGCACCGCATAACTTCTCGTTCAACTCGCCGCAGGGCGCATGTCCCTGCTGCAAGGGGCTCGGAACGGTCAACCTTGTGGATCGTGCGAAGATAATACCCGACGACTCCCTGTCGATAGCCAAAGGGGCGATAGCGCCTTTAGGGAAGCAGAAGAACAGCGTGGTGTTCTGGCAGATAGAGGCGATATGCGAAAAATATGGAGCTGACCTCAACACTCCGGTGCGCGAGCTGCCCGAGGAGGCTGTCAACGACATACTCAACGGCACCCCCGAACGGCTGCAACTCAAGAACAGTTCGCCGTACTCAAGCTATTTTCTTGCATACGAAGGCATTGTAAAATATATCGAAACCCTGAGCGCCGACGATGACGACTCGCAGTCGAAAAAATGGAGCGGCCAGTTCTACACGCAGTCGGTGTGTCCTGAATGCAAAGGAGACAGGCTGAACCGCGAGGCGTTGCATTTCTTTATCGGCGACAAGAATATCGCCGATCTGTGCCGCATGGATATCTCCGATCTGCTCGAGTGGGTGAACGGAGCCGAGGAGTATCTGAGTCCGTCGCACCGCATCATAGCGACCGAGATACTGAAGGAGATACGCACCCGACTGAGTTTTCTTGTTGATGTGGGGCTTGACTATCTGTCGCTTAACCGCGCGTCGGCGACGCTGTCAGGCGGCGAGAGCCAGCGCATACGTCTTGCCACGCAGCTCGGGTCGGAGCTTGTCAATGTGCTGTATATACTGGACGAGCCGTCGATAGGTCTTCACCAACGTGACAATCTCCGCCTTATCAACTCGCTGAAGCGGCTGCGTGACGCATCGAATTCGGTGATAGTGGTTGAGCATGACAAGGAGATGATGCTTGAGGCCGACTATGTGGTTGACATAGGCCCTCGCGCTGGACGTCACGGCGGAGAGGTGGTGTTTGAAGGGACGCCGGCCGAGATGCTCGAAAGCGGTACCATCACGGCGGACTATCTCAACGGCAAACGCACGATAGCCGTGCCGGAGACTCGCCGTACCGGCAACGGCAAGACACTGACCATACGCGAGGCTTCGGGCCACAACCTGCGAAACGTAGACCTCACTATAAATCTCGGCACGCTGACCTGCATCTGCGGAGTGTCAGGCTCGGGCAAGTCGTCGCTAATCAACGGTACGCTCCAGCCGATATTGTCGAAGCATTTCTACCGTTCGCTTCAGGAACCGCTCCCCTATTCCTCAATCGAGGGGATAGAAAACATCGATAAAATCGTGACTGTAGACCAGTCGCCGTTGGGGCGTTCGCCGCGCTCAAATCCCGCTACCTATACGGGGGTATTCACCGACATACGCAATCTGTTCGTGCGGCTTCCGGAGGCGCAGATACGCGGATATAAGCCGGGGCGCTTTTCATTCAATATCAAGGGTGGGCGCTGCGAGGCTTGTGCCGGCAACGGCTACAAGACCATCGAGATGAATTTTCTGCCTGATGTGCTTGTGCCCTGCGAGGTGTGCGGCGGGCGCCGCTATAACCGCGAGACGCTTGAGGTGCGGTTCAAGGGGAAATCGATAGCGGATGTGCTCAACATGACAATCAATCAGGCAGTTGAGTTTTTCGCCAATGTTCCCAATATCCTCAACAAGATAAAAGTGCTTCAGGATATCGGCTTGGGCTATATAAAGTTAGGTCAGCCGTCGTCGACCCTGTCGGGCGGAGAGAACCAGCGTGTCAAACTTGCCACCGAGTTGTCGAAACGCGACACCGGCAAGACACTTTTTATACTCGACGAACCGACTACGGGGTTGCATTTCGAAGATATCAAGACACTTCTGACGGTGCTTAACCGGCTTGTGGACAAGGGTAACACTGTGGTCGTGATAGAGCATAATCTCGATGTAATCAAGATAGCCGACCGCATTGTCGACATGGGACCCGGCGGCGGTAAGAACGGCGGCTGCATCATAGCCGAGGGCACTCCGGAGGAGATTGCCGAAACAGACTCGCCCACCGCACGCTACATACGCGAAGAGCTAACTCAAACCTGAATGAAATGTGACAGGCGAAATAGAAAAATGACAAAATGCGCTAAAAAGATGTTGTAGAACATAACTTTTTAGCGCATTTTGTTTGTTGGCATTTAGTAAATTTGCAATTGATTATATCATGGAAGATTTCCGAGGAGAGTTATAAGGTTTAGCTCCTTAGCCACCCGACCGCCGGGGGCTGTCATCACCACATTACGCATATCAAAACCTTAAACGTTGCAGCACTTCATATTGTAGGGACGCACTGCTTGTGTGCCCGAATACACACCTGATAACCAAGATGTTGGCGGACGCACGAGCCGTGCGTCCCTACATTTTGAGGGTATTTCTCTGAGTTCGGCAATGCCCTCTTAGAAGTCCATTGAATGGAATTTAAATGAGTTAAAGGCCTGTGGCATAAACATCCGCTTCAAAAACAATGTCTTGCAGGCGAATTTGTGATTTTAATGTTTAATTCAACCAATCGTTAATGAAAAGAAAAGTATTATGCATGCTGGGAGCGCTGACCGCAGTGCTGTCGGCATACGCAGACGGAGACCAGGCGAGTGTCACTACGACGCCGTCGCCGATAGTCTCGACCAAGCCATTCGAGGTTACGATACAGACATCGGACCTGGGCAGCGACGTTTATTGCTACACATGGGCAGTTGCCGGCACTGAAGAGTTTGCCGCATCAGGAGACTGGGCCGGCGCCATCAATGCCAAATTCAAGATGACGGGCTCGGCCGGAACGTATAAACTGAGTGTCGACGATATCATGACATTTTACGGAATGACCGAGACTCAGCTTGAAGGTGTGACCAAAATCGGCTTTATAGCCCGCACATCGTCAGGACTGCAGACGGCAGACTGCTTTGCCGAGGTGGTGCAGGGACGCAAGAATGCGTATTCCGGCGGAGAAGGCACAGCGCAGTCGCCTTTCGTGCTCAAGACTACAGATGACATACTGGCACTGTCGACCACGTCGATGGACTGGGCCGATGATGTCTATTTCATCATGGGCGCCGACATAACTGTGGGCGAGTTCAGCGGAATCGGCACGAAAAGCTCCCCGTTCAAGGGCAATTTCGACGGCAAGGGGTATTCGCTGAAGAATGCATCTGTGAGCAACACTGCCATCGGGACATCAACTGGAGTGTTCAATGCCATTGACGGCGCCACAATCAGAAATCTCGGTGTTGTCGACGCCGACATCAACGGCACCACATTTACCGGAGCACTTGCGGGTTACGCTGCATCGGGGACAGTGGAGAGATGTTTCAGCTCCGGAACAGTGACCGGAACGTCAATATGTGCCGGCGGCCTTATCGGCGAGAACGCGGGCGCAACGGTGAGCGACTGCTATTCGACCGCCGCGGTAACGAATGAAAACGACTATGCCACCGGCGGTCTTGTCGGCAAGAACAAGGGTGTGATAAAGAACACTTACGCTTCGGGAAAAATCACGGCGTATAACTATGCCGGCGGTCTGACCGGAGCCAATTACGGCAACGTAGCGGCTTCAGTGGCAATCAACGCTTCGATAGAACCGACTTCAGAAGGCGCGTATATAGCACGTTTCGGCGGCAACAACAATCAGCAGAACAGCACGTCAGGCACACTGAGCTGGAAAGAGATGCCTGTGAAGGGAGCGTCGTGGAGCGGCTACGGTGACCACTCGGCCGACCATAACAGCAGTCTGCTTTCGCGCTCGACCTACAGCGATCTGCTCGGATGGGACTTCGCCGATGTGTGGGAATGGCGTACCGAGGGCTCGCACTCCTACCCCGTGCTGGCGGGACTCAACAATCAGAAAGACCCTGCGACGGATGAATTCTACAACGGATTATCGGGTGTCGAGATTATAGACACTGACTGCCGGAAGCTGTCGGTATATCCCAATCCGGTCAACAGCTTTGTCAACGTAGAGGCCGGCAAGGGGATAGAGAATGTGACGGTGTACACACTGTCGGGCCAGCAGGTGAGAAAGGCTGAATGCGGAGGCGCGTCAACGGTAACGATAGAATGCGGTGACCTGACACGCGGAGTGTATCTGCTCGGAGTAAGCCTTAGCGACGGCACACGCGCTATAGAGAAGATAATCAAGGAGTAACGAATAACGAATCAGAAGAAATGAATATAAACAGAATATGCCGCCGCTTATCGGCAGCTACCGCGATATTGCTCGGTGGAGTCACGGCAAACGCAGCAACAGCGGTAAACACCGGTGACCCGTCGCTGTCGGCGCTTGAAATCAAGGTCGACGGACAGAATATCGTAAAGTTTGACCGAAACACGACCAATTACAGCATCGAGCTTGATGACCCGTCGCTGATGACCCTGTCGGCAGCACCGTCGGCTTCAGACGCAATCGTGACAATCACGGTTAACGGGCGTGAATATGACAACCACTCACTGGCATCGCTCGACGGCGGAGAGAACACGATTGTCTACAATATCGTCAGCGGAAGCGCATCGCGGTCATACACCATCAATGTAAAGACCCCTCAGGTGTTGCGCGGACGTCATTTCAGCTGGAAGAACGCGACGATATATTTCGTGCTGACCGACCGTTTCAACAACGGAGACACGACAAACGACAAGCCATATCACCGCCAGCGCCCGCAAGGCAGTGTGCCCGACTACGCCACATTTCACGGCGGCGACATCAAGGGCTTGACCGAGAAACTTGACTATCTGAACCGTCTGGGAGTTGACGCCATCTGGATTACAGCGCCCTACGAGCAGATGCACGGCTGGACAGGCGGTAAGAACGATGCGTTCCCCCACTATGCGTTTCACGGCTATTATGCGCTTGACTGGACGTATATGGACCGCAACATGGGCACAGTGGAGGAATTCCGCACTTTTGTCACCGAGGCACACAAGCGCGGCATACGCGTTGTGATGGATATAGTGATGAACCACACGGGCTACTGCACTCTCGATGACTGTGTGGACTACGATTTCGGCAATTTCAACGGCACGCCTACGGCAGGCTGGATGCCATCGAACGGCAAATACACGATGTGGTCGGATGACAATGCAATATCGTTTAATGCCGACACGCAGGGCAAATGGGGGAACTGGTGGTCAGGCTGGGTACGTGCTTTCGGCGACCGCAGCTGGGCACAGTCGGCAGGTTTCACACCGGAGGGTGGCGACAACTATACAATGTCGCTTGCCGGCCTCCCGGATGTTGTGACAGAGAAAACGTCGTCGGTAAATATCCCTCCGTTCCTTAAAATGAAATGGCAGCAGGAAAACAGCGGCGATTATCTTGACTACCGTCTACCCAATCTGGATGCATGGCGCGCTGACGGCAAAGGGGCACCGGCCGATTATCTGGTAGCGTGGCTTGCAGGCTGGGTGGAAGAGTTCGGTATCGACGGTTTCAGATGTGACACGGCCAAGCATGTGGAGCTCAGCCGCTGGAACCAGCTGAAGCAGGCGTGCAAGAGCGCCCTCAACAGCTGGCGCTCGAGCTCACGCGCCGATGAGTATGCGAAGGGATGGACAGATGATTTCTGGATGACGGGCGAAGCGTTTGGCTGGGATCACGGCGACACGGGCTATTTCACGTCAGGAGGGTTTGACTCGATGATCAACTTCGCGTTCAACAGTTCGGAAGGGAGTCAGGGCCGCACTCCGAGCGTAAGCGACTGGGAGTATTATGCCAACTACTGCAACGGCAGCAACGGACGCCAGGTGCTCAACTATGTATCGTCGCATGATACGGGTCTGCATCGTCCGGGCGACCAGAAGAAAGTGGCGACGATGTTACTGCTCTGCCCCGGCGGCGCACAGATATATTACGGCGACGAGACATCGCGCGGATATATGAGCGGCTGTCCCGACCAGTCGATGGCTACACGCAGCGACTTCAACTGGGATGCAGTCGACAACGCCGACAACAAGCACTGGCAGCTGATAGGCCAGTTCCGCCGCCGCAATCCGGCAGTAGGCGCAGGCACGCAGACCAATCTCGGAGGCGACACTTACGGACGCCGGTTTACCGACGGAGAATACAGCAATGCGGCGGTCATACGCCTTAACACTACGGCCGGACAGACTTACACGGTCAGTGTGAACGGATTTTTTGCCGACGGGGCAAAAGTGATGGACGGCTACAACACGGCCACGACAGCGACTGTGTCGGGCGGCAAGGTGACGATGCAGGCGTCAGGGCCGGTGCTTCTTGTGGAGGCCTACGGACAGATTACCGACGAAGAGGTGGACACGCCGACACCGCCGGTGCCTCCGGTGCCTCAGAAACCGGTTGTGACCGCGACTCCGGGTTCATCGGTGTTTAACGAAAGTGTGACTGTGGCGCTGTCGGTCAATCCGGCCGGCACACCGATACGCTATTCGCTGACGGGCGCTGCGAACGCTTCATCGACGGTGTATTCGTCGCCGCTGACTTTTACAGAGACAACGACACTGTCGACATACGTCGAGAACGAGGGCGGAAGCAATGTGCAGACTTTTACCTACACTTTGCAGGGTGAAGAACCCGCCCCGGGACCGGAGCCGGATCCCGACAAGCAGTATATCTATTTCAACAACACGCAGAACTGGACTCCTTATGTGTGGGCGTGGAATGATGCAGAGAACTGCACGGTTAGCGGCAACTGGCCGGGCGACAAGATGACTGTGAAGGATGGCAAATATTACTGGGAAGCTCCGGCCGGAAAGGTTCCGACTCAGATAATCATCAGCGACAACGGCGGCACGAAGGCCGGAGGCGGTGATCTGAACTATGTCAACGGAGCGACCTACAATGCCGACGGCTCTACGGGTGACAGCCCGACGCCGCCTGTGCCTTCGGGTGACAGTGTGGTGTATTTCGACAACAGTGCGACAAACTGGTCGACAGTGAAGGTGCACTATTGGGGTGGCACGTCGGCTACGTCGTGGCCTGGAAAAGATATGGAGGCTGTGACGGGCAGCATATACAAATGCACTGTTGCCGACGGGACTACCGGACTCGTATTCAACAACGGCGCAGGTGACCAGTCAGTCAATCTCACTTTTGTCAAAGGGCATCTCTATGACAAAAACTCAGACAAGGGGGAGTATAAATAAACGTATATAAATCACTCTACATACGAAATGCCCGGAAATGGATTAAAAATGATTTCATTTCCGGGCATTTTTTCGTTATCTTTGGAGTCCATACCTTAATGCCTTAATACCTCAACCGGGATGAAAAGACTGCTTCTGCTTATAACGTTGTTATTGACAATCGCTTCGATATCGGCGCATACCAAAATATATACGGGCGCATACGCCTACAGCAACAATGTGCTATATTCGTGGGACGGGAAGCACCTCTATCAGGGGGCGTATACGTATTCGTCAAAGATCTTATATACATGGGACGGAAAACATCTCTATCAGGGTGCCTATCCCTACTCTTCCAAGATACTCTACACCTGGGACGGGAAGCACCTCTATCAGGGTGGATATGCGTATTCTTCCAAAATACTTTATACGTGGGACGGCAAGCATATCTACGAGGGGGCATACGCCTATCAGTCAAAGATATTGTATACATTTGACGGCAAGCATCTCTATAGCGGCGCTTATGCCTATTCTTCAAAAATAATATCGACCGTAGACGGGACTTTCCCACCGATACTGTTCATGGTGCTGTAAGAGAGTGTTTGAATTTAAACCGCATTAACAATTAAAGAGAATGGTAGTAAAAACTTCAAATTAATCCTGAGGTCTTAATTTGATTTAAATCCAAACACTCTCTAAGAGGGATTACATTCGCTGTTCGATATTACGTATTGTTTTCTGACGACGGGGAGTGGAGTCTTTGAGATTATTGAATTTGTAAGTCAATGAAAAATAAATTGTGGGATAATCATATCGATTGTTGAATTTCATTGTGTAGCCCGACGCATGCGATTTACCTTTATAGGCCGAGGAAAAAAGGTTTAACCCGGCTAATGACAGACACATTTTCCTATCAAGAAGATAAAGAGACAATCCGGTAGCAAAATTATAGGTCGGATCGATGGTTGTGACCACATTCCGCTGTCGCCCTGTATAATCAAAACTCATATATCCGGTAAATGTACGTTGCTTGTTGAATACAAATCCGGCATAAATATTGCCACCCCATTTATAGGAGGTCTCTCTCCGAGCAACTTCGGGGATGATTCCTTTTGATATGCCATAGGCACAATATGCATCAACTGAAAATTCCAACCAGTTAAGCCTGTCGAAATAATAAGAGGGACTGATGCCGTAGTCAACACAGTTCTGGGCATTCTCATAGGTCACATACACCTGATTGTCTATTATATTATCGACAGATGATATTACATTCTTTTTTTGATTGACATAGCAGGTGACCGAGAAATTGCCTTTATACGTATAGACCAGTTTGTAATTATAACGTCGCTCGCTTTTAAGTGACAGATTTCCTTTTATATATTTGTATTGGCTCACACGCCACTCAAATGGATTTATCAAGTCGAATTTTGGCTCTATACTGCCCGAGGTTATAATAAAAGAAAATCTTGAATTATTGACCGGAGTCCATGAGGTCAGAAAATCAGGGAGGAAAGAGGTATATTCAATGTGACGGTCATCGACATTGAGATTACTTATAGCTCTATCGGTATATGACAACTGAGCTCCGACTCTGAAACTCAGCGCATCGGAGGGACGCCATTTATAACTAAAATACGGATTTATTTTCGTTTCATTTATTTTGACAATATCATTTTGCTCTGACGGCATTATGTCAGTATCAGTATCCGTATCCATTTCGACATCACGTCCATTTGATATTTTCGTACATTAGTGTCCACTAAAAAATCACACAATATCGCACCAATTATTTACAATTTCAATAAATATATCTGACAAAGGTTGGGATTGCTTCTTCAATTCTATTGTGGGATTGCTTCACTTGCGGCATTCCGGCATGACGCAGGCGCATAGCCGACGTTTGACAGGTCGGTCAGGTTGTAGGGGTCATATATTGCGGCAAGAGCTGCCAGCTTGGCCAAGTATCTGTTTTCTGGCGTCATGCCTATTACTCCGCTACCGAGGTTACGCCCGGGGACATTCATATACCTGACTGCGGCTTCGTTGATTTCGGTAAAGTCATCCATTATGTCGACATCTTCCTTGCCGGCAAGCTGTAATATTGTCAGTGCGTTTGTCAATGCGGCGCAATAGCAACCTATCCCTTCCTGCAGATGAGCGTTGTCGACGGTGAGATTACTGACCGAACCGTCGCCAAGTGATTTCAATCCGTTCAATCTCAGATTTTGCACGGCTGTGCCATAGGGAAACACTGTACATCCAAGGGCTTGGGCAGTTTTCCGAGCATTGTCGGCCGCGCCCTGCCAATAGTATTCAAAACCGTCATCACTTGCTCCGTAGGCACCGTGGATGAGTATCCATCCGAGGCTTGCCCGGCCGGCCTTTTCATTCGTCAACTTTTCAAGTTCACAAATATATGGCCATATTGCCTCAGACCATTCATAATGTGCCTGCTCCCCGTTCTGCTGAAATGTCACCATGTCCCACTCTCTGTCGGCGAGTATCGCGGCGGCATCTTTATTGCGCTGCGTGACCCACGGGGAGCCGTTCTCGCTTTTGTAATATACATATCGTTGCGGAGAATACACTTTATCTCCGTCGGCAATCGTCTCTCCGCGGAAATTGGCAAGGTGCTGCTGCAGCGGACAGCCGCCGATATAGGCTATGCCTATCGTGACATCGACATCGGGGGCAAGCTGTTTCAATATCATAGGGACATAACCCATAGCGTCTTCGGTGAATGAGTTGCCGAAGCATAGCAGTCTGAACGATTTTTCAGGCGCGACTTTAAGGGAATTGTCTATGACGATGTCATCGTCGTCGGAGCAGCCGGCCATTGCAATAGTCAGAACAGCGGCCAAAAGCGTGACAAACAGCTTTCTGTTCATGGCTGATATCGGTTGGATTGTTTATGCAGGATTTGCAATAATTACGAAGAAATGGATGTGATTATGATATTAACAGAACAGGAGATTTAACGCGAGGCCAATATTGTCATTTATTGTACTACTGTCAAATCTCCTGTTATGCAGTTTATCGTATGGTAGAGGCGGAGCGATGCCGCCTCGCTGTTATCGGGATAATCAGCCCGGTGAAGGGAGATTATTTACCGGCGGCTTCAGCGGCTGCACGCTGCTTTTCGGCCGAGATTTCCTTGATGTTCCATACGGCGAGGGCGCCGAGGAGCATGAGGATACCGGCTACGACAATCATGAATATGGTCTGGGGTGCGCCGGCCTGTGCGGTATCTGAAGCGGCAACGGGGAAGAAGCCGAGCACGAGACCGCCGAGAAGTGCGGCGATGATCTGCGGGAAGCAGATGGTGCAGTTGAACAGACCGAGGTAAGTGCCGATGTTCTTGCCTGAAAGGGCGTTGGTGAGGATGGTGAACGGCATTGCAAGCATTGCGGCCCATCCGCAGCCCATCAGTCCGTAGGGCACGGTGAGCGCCCATTTGGATGTGCAGAAGTAAACCGAGATGAAGCCTACGGCACCGATGACAAGGCTGATGGAGTAGGCGAAGCGGCGGTTTTTAAATCGCGGAAGCACGGCTGCCCATATTACAGCAAACACGGCCTGAACAGCGAAGAGAACGCCGTTCCAGTCGCCGGCGTCCTGATATTGTTTGGACTGGGCGTTGAGCACGGTAGCGTGTCGGGGTGAGATTTCGGCAGCGGGGGCGGAGGGAAGTTCGTTGACCTGCTCTTTCTCGTAGGTGTCGCCTTTCTTGACGACGATGTGGGCAGTAGAGAGCTTATGGTCGGGGGTGATTGTCGAGAGGGAGGTTACGGTTGCCGCGGGGGCTGTGAGTATCGTCTCAACCTCGTCGATGACGAGAATGTCGCCTGCTTTGCCGTAGCTGTCGCCCGGATTGAGGAGAGAAACGCCGTCCTTGTAGTGAATCTGGCCACCCTTGATGACAAGTTCGCCGGCGGCATTCTTGATGCTGTCGGGATAAATGATGTTGCCGTTGATGTTAACGCCGTTGATGGTGAGGCGTCCGTCGTCGATTACGAGCAATTCGTCGGCAAAGAGATATTTGTCGGAATATGTGGTGCCGTTGATTTCAACGCCCGATACTTTCTGCTCGGAGGGACAGTCGAAAGCGTGGCCGGCAATGGCGTCGGTAGAGTATGTCCAGAGGAAGAGGAAGCCGCTCCAGCAGAAGAACTGCACGAGACCGATGGTCCAGAACACGGCGGGGGCTGTTTTCAGGGCGCTGCCCATCTGTAGGAACATGTTGCCCTTCTTCTCATTGGTTTCTTCGGGCACACCGTTGTACTCGGCATACAATTTCGGGGGCATCTCCTTGACCTTGGCGAAGGTGTAGAGCACGCAGAGCAGAAGGATAAGTGCGCCGAGATAGAAGGCGAATGTCACCGTGGGAGGCACCTCACCTTCGGGAGCCTGGTTGCTCACGAAAAGCGCAAGGATGATGGGTGCAAGATAGCCTACGAACGAACCGGCGTTGCAGAGGAAGCTCTGTATTGAGTAAGCGAGGCCTTTCTGCTTTTCGTTGACCATGTCGCCGACGAGCATTTTGAATGGCTGCATGGCCATGTTGATGGAGGTGTCGAGCAGCATCAGGCAGAAGAGGCCGAAAGTGATGGCTGCAGAGACGGTGAGCCCGAGGCTGCCGGCATTGGGGAGGAAGCACATCACGATAATTGCCACGGCGGCGCCTACGATGAGGTAGGGAAGGCGGCGTCCGAAGCGGTTCCAGGTACGGTCGGAAGCCGATCCGATAATCGGTTGAACAAGAAATCCCATCAGAGGGGGAAGAATCCAGAAGTAGCTTAACTGGTGAGGGTCGGCTCCGATGGTGGAGAAGATACGGCTCACCTGCGAACTTTGGAGGGCGTAGGCAATCTGGACTCCAAAAAATCCGAAGCTCAGATTCCATAGCTTCCAAAAGCCTAAGTCGGGTTTAGTTTTCATGTTGATTGAATGTGAATGATTATTTGATTTTTATTTTAGATTCCAATGTCTTGAAAAGATATTTCATGGCTCCGACGGAGCGCTATCGTATCTGCGAGTATAGCCATTCGATTTCCTTCGGCCAGAGCGTTTCGTCGGGAGTCTCCAGTATCAGAGGGATATTGTCCATGCGCGGGTCGTTGACGAGCATCGTGAAGAAATCCGCGCCAAGCTCCCCCTGCCCTAACGGCGCATGGCGGTCGACGCGTGAGTTCAATCCTTTCTTGGAGTCGTTGATGTGCATAGCGCAAAGATATTCCAGGCCTATCACCCGGTCAAATTCCTGCCATGTGGCTTCATAACCCGACGGCGACGCAAGGTCGTATCCGGCAGCGAACGTATGACAGGTGTCGACGCATACGCCTACTCGCGATTTGTCGTCGACGCCATCGATGATGGCCTTGATCTGTTCGAATGAAAAGCCGAGATTCGTGCCCTGGCCTGCTGTCGACTCTATCACAGCCTTTACGCCCGGGGTATCGGCGAGCGCCATGTTGATTGACTCGGCGATTGTGGCGAGGCAGGTGTCGGGGTCGACAAGGTTGAGGTGCGAGCCGGGATGGAAGTTGAGCATCGTAAGCCCCAACTGGCTGCAACGGTGGAACTCATCGAGAAACGCTTCGCGCGATTGGGCGAGTTTCTCCTTGTCGGGCGAACCGAGATTGATAAGATAGCTGTCGTGGGGCAGGATATGCTCTGGCGCATATCCCAGCCGGGCGCAATTCTCCTTGAAGAGATCGGCCTCCTTGTCGGAAATCGGTTTGGATTTCCATCTCGACGGGTTGCGGGTGAACAGCGCGAAAGCTTTGGCGCCTATATTGCCGGCGTTGAGCGGGGCCTGCGATACCCCCGAGCCTGTTGACACATGAGCTCCTATATATTTCATTACTATACAGTCTGTTAAGAGATTATATCAAGCCCTCGGACTTGGGAAATGTAAATACTATATCAAATCATTCTTACAATGGTATATAAGTTTTCTCATGGTTTGACCTACAAAGATAATTAAAAATATTAAATCGCGGCTAATTTTTCATTAAAAAGTAGAAATACAATGTTTTGGCGTTTTTTAGCAATAATGTTTTGCTGCGATGTCTAATTTTGACTACTTTTGCAGTAAAGAAGGAAAAAGAATAATGTTAGGAATTTCAAAGGAAACGATAGCCGAATTGCCTCAGGCGATGTTCGGGGGCCGCATCATCATGATAAGCTCGCCCCTCGACTGTCGTAAAGCGATAAAATATCTGCTGACTCAGCCCATAGTCGGCTTTGACACCGAGACGAGACCTTCATTTCATAAGGGCAATCCGCACAAGGTGGCGCTACTGCAGCTTTCCACTGCCGACGAGTGTTTTCTGATAAGGCTCAACCACACCGGCCTGACGCCGGAGATAAAGGAACTGATGGAGAGCGAGAAGGTGCTTAAGGTAGGCCTGTCAATCAAGGACGACCTGCACTCGTTGTCGGCACTCGGCACATTCAGCCCGCAGAATGTGCTTGAGCTCCAGACTTATGTCAAGGCATACGACATAGCCGACAACTCCCTTCAGAAAGTCTACGCAGTGATATTCAACGAACGCATCTCCAAGGGTCAGCGTCTCACCAACTGGGAGGCAGAGACACTCACGGAAGCCCAGCAGGGCTACGCCGCCCTCGACGCTTACGCTTGCTACAGGATATACACCCACCTGCGAAGCGGTAATTTCGACCCCGACAGCTCCCCCTACAAAATCGAAGAACCGGAACAATAATCCCCCCATATCATGAAAAAATCCACAATCATCTTCACGACAATGGCAATTACAGCAGCCGTGCCGGCCATCGCCGCCGGACGTCTACAATATCCGGCGGCGCCGACAGCGCCGGCTACCGACAAATATTTCGACATAACGGTAGTCGACACATACCGCCCGCTCGAAAATGACACAGCAGCCGCCACACTCCAATGGGTGGAGGCAGAGCGCGCGCTGACCGAGGACTATCTGTCAAAGGTCCCTTTCCGCAACCGGGTGCGCGACCGCATAGCATCGTTCCAGAATTATAAAAAGACCGGACTGCCGTGGAAAGGCAATGACGGCAACTATTATTTCTACGAGAATTCCGGCATGAAAAACCAGTCGGTGCTCTACCGCAAGGCAACTATCGACGGCAAAGCCGAAGTATTTCTCGACCCCAACACGCTGAGCGACGACGGCACCGTGGCGCTCACCGGCGTGTTCATGTCGCCCGACGGCAAATACACCGCCTATACGATAAGCCGCAGCGGTTCGGACTGGAGCGAGATATACCTGCTCGACACCGCCACAGGCAAGCTTCTGCCCGACCACATCGAGTGGGCCAAGTTCACCGGCGCTGAATGGTGGGGCGACGGATTCTTCTACAGCGCATATCCGACACCCGAGGCGGGAAAGGAATTTTCCAACGCCAACGAGAACCACCGCATTTACTATCACAAGGTAGGCACTCCGCAGTCGGACGACAAACTGTATTACGAAGATACCGAGCATCCGCTCTATTTCCATTCAGTCTATGTCCCGGAAAAGAGCCATTACATATTCCTTATGGCTGGCGGACAAGGCTTCGGCCAGGCGATAAAGGTCAAAGACCTCAATGACCCCGACGCAGGCTGGACGGTGATGGAGCCGTCGCAGGACAATATCATAGAGATAGTCGACGTAATCGGAGACACCATCTATTTCACCACTTCGGTCGACGCTCCCAACTACCGTCTGATGTCGGCTCCGGTAAGCAATCCCTCGCGCGAAAACTGGCGCGAGCTCATAGCCGAAAGCGATGCCGTGATGGCTGGCGCACAGATGGCAGGCGACAAAATTATTGTCAACTACCGTCGCGACGCATCATCACACCCCGCGCTCTATGACCTTGAGGGAAATTTCATACGCGAAATAAAACTTCCGTCGATTGCGAGCGCATCGTTCTCAAGTTCGCGCCGCCACAACGAGGTTTATTACAACGTCACCAATTATCTGCAACCGTGGGCCCACTACCGGTATGACCTCGCCACCGGCGAAAGCACACTGACCGAACGCGCGTCGATAGCAGGCTTCAACCCCGACGACTACGTCACCGAAGAGGTGTTCTACCCCTCGGCCGACGGCACACAGGTGCACATGCATCTCACTTATAAGAAGGGAATAAAGCGCGACGGCAGCAACCCCGTCTATCTCTACGGCTACGGTGGTTTCAACGTACCCCTCGGCCCCGGCTTCTCGCCCAACCGCCTCAACTGGCTCGAAAACGGCGGCATATACGCCGAAGCCAATCTGCGCGGAGGCTCTGAGTATGGCGACAAATGGCATGAGGCCGGCACCAAGCTGCAGAAGAAAAACGTATTTGACGACTTCATCGCCGCTGCCGAATACATGATAAAAGAAGGCTTCACCACGCCCGAGCACCTTGTAATCGAAGGGGGCAGCAACGGCGGTCTGCTCGTGGGGGCATGCGTCAACATGCGTCCCGACCTTTTTGCCGTGGCGATACCGCGAGTAGGCGTAATGGACATGCTCCGCTACCATCTGTTCACCATCGGTTGGAACTGGGCGTCGGACTACGGCACATCGGCAGACTCGCCCGAAATGGCAGCCTATCTGCGCTCTTATTCACCAATGCACAACATCAAGAACGACGGAACGCCCTACCCTGCAATCCTCGTCACCACCGCCGACCATGACGACCGCGTGGTTCCGGCCCACTCGTTCAAGTATGCCGCCAACCTGCAGGCCGCCGATACAGGCGACAAGCCCAAACTGATACGTATCGACTCAAAGGCGGGTCATGGCGCAGGCAAACCGATAAGCAAGGTAATCGACGAATATGCCGACCTCTATTCATTCATTTACTATAATCTGGGCATTGAGCCTGTGACAGAGTGAAAATAAAGCAGGCAATAACAACAATGGCGTGCTGTCTGTCCCTTACAAGCTGTTTTACGGGGATAGAGAGCACGCCTCGTATAACCACGAAGGATGTCAGGCGGAATGTTCCCGAAGTAAACGAAGAGGCAGCCTTTGCCACCCGGCTTGTCCCTCCCGGAATGTCGCAATGGGAAAGCGGGCGCCGTTTCCTCGTTACCGACCCGAAACTTTCGCTTCTCTTTGAGAAAGAACCGGCGATTGAGCCGGGCGAAGTGCTTGTGTTCGACAGACTGACCGATGAAATATCAATAATCGGCGATACGGTGAGCGTGCTGACATTCCACAAAGAGAATGGCAACACGCCGGCCGAACCGCTCCGCTACAAAATCGGAGTGCCGGCCTCGTCGCTGTCAGCGTCGGTCACACTGCCGATGAGCGTCGACCTTGACATGGCCGACGATGCCCGCCGCATTCTCGCCGGGAAAAAATTCTACATCATATCCCCGTTGCGCGTCGACAGGGAGCTTACTCCCGTGGCCCGCGGACGCCGCTATGTCGGAGTGACGATACGCGACGTCGCACCAGGCAATGCCGACTATCCGCTGCGCGTCGACATCACCGACGACCTGGGCAATCAGTCGTCAGTGGCCATGACTGTAGGCACCGCCCGAAGCTCCACCCGCAATTTCGACAAGCTGTTCGAATTGTCAGACCCGCGCCTGCGCTACCCGACGATAACCGACAGCGTATGGGAAAACATCGTCAACTCGCGCGTGGCTCCCGGCATGACTACCGTTGAGTGCCATCTTGCAATCGGTGCGCCTCGCGACATCAGGAAATGGCACAACGGCGGCAGTTTCTTCGAGAGCTGGGCATGCGACAACGGCACCTACCTGATATTCATCGACGGCCTGCTGGCCGAAATACACTAACGAACCATGCGACTCACTTTTCTCGGTACGGGCACATCGACAGGTGTGCCGATGATAGGCTGCGGGTGCGATACATGCCGCTCCGCCGACCCGCGCGACCGACGCCTGCGTGCGTCGGCAATCGTACATGCCGGCGACACCGACATACTCATCGATGCAGGTCCCGACCTGAGGGAACAGATACTCGGTGCAGGTTCGCCGCCACTCGACGCCCTGCTCATCACCCACACGCACTATGACCATGTGGGCGGCATCGATGACCTGCGGCCGTACTGCTATCCCGACGGATTCGACATCTACGCGCAGGCTACCGACATCGACGACCTGCGCCGGAAAGTGCCTTACTGCTTCGCCGAGCACCCCTACCCCGGCGCCCCGGTGCTCCATCCGCATGCCATAGAGCCGATGACACCTTTCGAAATCAAAGGGATAAGCATACTGCCCCTTCCCGTCAGGCACTATCTGCTCGACATCGTCGGCTTCAGGATAGGCAATCTGGCATATATCACCGATGCCAAGGAGATACCCCAAGAGACCATTGCCGCGATAGCCGGCATAGACACCCTCGTAATCAACGCACTCCGTCCCGCCGAGCACATATCGCACCTGAACCTATCGCAGGCGCTCGACGTTATTAGATTAGTCAGACCGAGAATAGCCTATCTGACCCATATCAGCCACGACATGGGGCTTTATGCAAAGGTAGCATCAGCGCTTCCTGACAACGTCAGACTGGCTGTCGACGGCGAGACAATAGAAATTCCGGATTAACGGTCGGGGGCAGACATTACGGCGCATGCCACAAGGCACCTCAATAATTGATAATCCGGATATTAACGTTGAATATAAATATCTGTATTATGATTAAGGTGACCTATCTGGAGCATAGCGGATTTGCTGTTGTACTCCCCACTGCAATCGCAGTTTTTGACTATTTCCGCGACCCGACCGGAGCATTGGTAAAAGTGATACGCGAAAACCCCGAACTGCCGGTAGTATTCTTCGTGTCGCACCATCATCCCGACCATTTCAATCCGGCGATTTTCAATCTCGCGCAGGACCGCGAAGTGCAGTATGTGCTCTCCAATGATATTTTCTCCAAAGTCGTGCATGACGACATGCCGGTGGCATGGGTAAGTCCCGGCGACGAGGTGCCCGGATTGCTTGGCGGCCTCGACGTCAGGGCATTCGGCTCGACCGACGCAGGTGTAAGTTTCCTTGTCACACTGCCCGACGGACAGAAGATATTCCATGCCGGCGACCTCAACTACTGGCACTGGAACGAAGAGTCGACCGTAGAGGAGGTAAAGGAAGCGTACAACGAGTTTGTACATATAATCCAAAAACTTGAACAATATGCGCCGAAGATTGACATAGCATTCTTCCCCGTCGACCCGCGTCTGGGCGTGGATTACGCCGACGGCGCACGCCTTTTCCTTGAGAATATCGCCGTAAAAGATTTCTTCCCGATGCACTTCTGGGGAGCCTACAAAGCGGCATGCGAATTTGATGACTATACCACCGACAACACCGACAGTTTCTGCCTGCATGTGCCGGGCGAGTCGGTCGAGCTCGAAGGGAAGATGGCCGTCAGGAAATAAAATCAGAAAAATACTAACAAATTTGTCGGGAGGGCGTTGCAAAACTATAATTAGCGGTCAAAAGTCACAGCGAATTGTAGGGACGCGATTCAATGCTGTTTACTTAAGGATATCATTAAAGGAAGGCCGGAGGCCTGAAGGTTTACTATTAACCCCGGTTCGGAGACCGCGGAGCGGGCGCAGACCGGGGTAACCGGAAGCAATCATCTACTGAGCCCGGGAAGGGCGGTGTGTGGTTACCATCTCGTTTACTACCACAAACCGCCCTTCCCGGGCTTATTGAAGAGGGTGGGTTTTATAGCCGGGGTCTGCGCCCGCTCCGCGGTCTCCGAACCCCGGTTAATCACGTCCTCGAGCCTCCGGCTCTCTGATGTGCGCTTTAGATACAATGCTGTTTACTTAGCGGAAGGAGTCGTCTCGTAATTCATATTTAGAGGGTGTTGCAGAACTCATTCTTATCTTTCCGCGGTTGAAAACCGCGGCTACTACGCTACTGATTGTCAGGATGCTGCGCTTAGTAGCCGCGGTTTTCAACCGCGGAAAGTTTAGTTTTGCAACACCCTCCTACTACTAAATGCTCCCTGATTGACAGAAGCGTAGTAGCGGCGGTTTCTTTGACACGGCAAAGCGCCAAAGGCTATAATCAACCGCGGAAAGTTTAGTTCTGCAACACCCTCACGTCTTAAGTAAACAGCATTGAATCGCGATTCTACTGTATATTCCGTGGTTTTGCAACTACTTTTTTATATCCTGACCATACAAGTTTAAGGTATTTTTTCTATATTTGTCAACCAAACAAACCAACATAATACCTAAAAACTGTGAGAAAAAGTATTCTGGCCGCTGTTATCGCGGCGTATTGTGGCATGCCTGCCATGGCCGACCGGGTCATCGAAATCAATGACGGATGGAAATTAAGGCAAGCGCGGGCAGGCAATTTATATCCGGCGACCGTCCCCGGATGCGTGCACACCGACCTTATCGACAACGGGATTATCGAAGACCCGTATTACAGGCTCAACGAACGCAATGTTCAATGGATTGACAAAGAGGACTGGGAATACACAACGAAAGTATGGATTGACGGCGAGACTCTCGCACACGATGTAATAACGCTCGAATGCGACGGTCTCGACACATATTGCGACGTCTATGTCAACGGCGTCAACGTAATCAAAGCCGACAACATGTTCCGCCGCTGGGATGCCGATGTCAAGCATCTGCTACACGAGGGCGACAATGACATCAGGGCATATTTTCATTCACCGATAAAAATAGACCTGCCGAAGTGGGACGCCACCGACTGCCACTACATGGCCATGAACGACCAGTCGGAGAACGGCGGGCTGCTCGACCGCAAGGTCAGCGTCTACGCCCGCAAGGCCGGCTACCATTACGGCTGGGACTGGGGGCCGCGTCTCGTCACTTCAGGAATATGGCGTCCGATGCGTCTGCGTGCCTGGAACGATGCCGTGATTGACGACGTGTTCATTAATCAGAAAAAAGTGACATCCAAAAAGGCCGAGATAACGCAACAGGTCACCCTGAGCGTAGCCGGAAACATCGACGGGGCCGACGTGATAGCGAAAGATGCCTCTACCGGAAAAATCCTTGCGAGGAAGAAAGTCAATCTCAAAGAGGGGGCCGACACCATCGCGCTCGATTACAGCATATCAAATCCGCGGCTGTGGTGGTGCAACGGTCTCGGCAAACCGGAGATGTACACATTCGAGACACTGCTGCTCAACGGCAACGACACGCTGGCCGTGAACCGCACACGCACCGGACTACGTTCCATCGAGGTTGTCAACGAGCCCGACAAGGACGGCATGACTATGTACTTCCGGCTCAACGGCGTGCCGGTTTTCGCCAAGGGCGCCAACTATATACCGCAGGATATGTTCCTGCCCAGAGTCAGCGACGATGATTACCGGCGCACGGTTGCCGACGCCGCCGACGCCAACATGAACATGCTGCGTGTGTGGGGCGGCGGCATCTATGAGAACGACATTTTCTATGACCTCTGCGACGAAAACGGCATTATGGTGTGGCAGGACTTCATGTTCGCGTGCAGCATGTATCCCGCCGAGGGAGCTCTTCTCGACAACATCAGGGAGGAAGCCATCGACAATGTGACGCGCCTGCGCAACCATCCGTCCATATCCGTATGGTGCGGAAGCAACGAATGCTTTGTCGGCTGGAAGCAGTGGGGGTGGAAGGACAACGTGGCATCGCAGAATGCCGAGGCTGCAAAGAAGATGGACGAGCAGTTCAACGCGCAGTATTTCGAGGTGCTCCCGCAGGTGGTGGAGGAATATCATCCCGGCATCGCCTACCGCGCATCGTCGCCGTTCAGCGGGTCGCGTGACGGCTGCTCAGACAACTGCGGCGACACGCACTACTGGGGCGTATGGCACAGCATGCACCCGACATGGATGTTCAACAATGTCAAAAGCCGTTTTTTCAGCGAATACGGATTCCAGTCGTTCCCCGAATACGAGTCGGTCAAGCTCTACACCGACGGCGACAAGGACCTTTCCATAAGTTCCGACGTGATGATGTCGCACCAGCGCGGAGGCGAATCGGCCAACCGCCGCATCATGGACTATATGCTCAGCGAATACCGCGAGCCTAAGGATTTCAAATCGTTCCTCTACGCCAACCAGGTGCTCCAGGGCGACGCCATCAAAACCGCAATCGAAAGCCACCGGCGCGACATGCCTTACTGCATGGGCACACTCTACTGGCAGCACAACGACTGCTGGCCTGTGGCATCGTGGGCGGCCCGCGATTATTACGGCAGATGGAAAGCACAGCATTATTTCGCCCGCAAGGCATTCAAAGATGTGATAGTGACGGGAGCCATACACGACGGAGTGCTGTCTGTACATACCGTGTCAGACAAGCTGAAGAAATCGGGCGGCAGACTTGACATAAGACTTCTTGACTTCGACGGCAATGTGTTGAAGTCGTTCTCACAGAAAATAGAGGTCAAGCCCAACACCTCGTTTATCGTATGGCAATCTCCCGTAGACGACCTGCTCGGGGGCAATGACGGCACTGAATGCTTTGTCAATGCAAAACTCTCTGACAGCAATGGAACAATTGACAGCAACAACTTTTATTTCAACACATTCAAGAACCTTAATCTGCCCGCGGCCGAAGTGGAGACGCATATTGCGGAGGCCGACGGCGGATATGACGTAAGAGTGTCGTCAGACAAATTCGCCCGCGCCGTATTCCTTTCGCTTGACGGCATCGACAATTTCTTCAGCGACAATTATTTCGACATAATCCCCGGCGAGGATGTGACCGTAAGAGTCACCACCGCCCTGCCGCGCGACGAATTCGAACGCCAGCTCAAGGTGACAACACTCACCGACGCATGCCGCTATCCGTCGGGCGAACGAGCCAAGACAGCATCATGCGAAAGCTACCCGACAGCCTACGACCAATGGCCGAACTCGCTTCTTTCCGGCAACGGCAACACCGGCTTCATGGTATTAGGCAATCCTACCGACGAGACAGTGATATTATGCGACCGCAATTACAATTTCCCCTCCAAAGGAACGGAACGCAGTTTCGCCAAAGTCCATCCCGATACAATAGCCCGAATCAAGCAATTGTGCGCAGAGGGCCGCTTCCGCGAAGCCAATGACCTTGCCGTGTCGACAGCGCAATGGCAGGACGGCGGCAAAGGTGGCCGTCACCCCGGATTTCTGATGAATATAGCATACGACGGCAACCACGACGGCATTTCGGATTATAAACGTGAAATCGACTACACTACCGGAGAAATCACCGTCAGCTGGAACGACGTGGCCGGTACATGGAGACGGAAAGCATTCACATCGCGCGCCGGCGACTACTCCCTGTTCAGGCTTGAAGCGCCGGAAGGAAGCACAATCGACGCTACCGTATCGCTGCTCGTAACCGACGGCATGAATTTTCCACAAGGAACGGCGTGGCAGACGGTACCGACAGCCGACGGGCTACGCATCACCGTCACTTACCCCGACGGCGTCAACAGCTATGACGGATACCTTAAAGTCACAGCCGACGGCAAAGAGATTGCTCCCGACGGCGACAAGATAAGAATAACAGGCGCATCGGAGGCCACCATAACCGTATCTACCCGCAGCCTCGGCAACGCCACCTCCGACTATGCGTCAGAATTTTCAAAGCATTGCGACGTCTACTCCCCTATCTTCAACCGCGCAAGCGTGTCGTTCGACTGCAGCAAAGAGGACGCCGCACTCTCCAACGAGGCTCTGCTGGCGAAACAGAAACAGGAAAAAGAAATCAACCCCGCACTGCTCAACCGCCTTTTCGACGCCGGACGCTATGCCTTCCTGTCATCGTCGTCGTCAACCACCGCACCCGACCTGCTCGGCATCTGGACCGGCGACTGCAACGTGGGCTGGGGCGGCTTCTATCATCTCGACGCCAATCTCAACCTGCAGATAGCGGGAGGGAATATCGGAGCAATGCCCGAAGCGATGGAAGGGTATTTCAGTCTCCATGACTCCTGGCTTCCGGGATTTCGACAAAATGCCCGCGACCTGCTCGGAGCCAACGGTCTTGTGGCATGCGGCAACACACCCGGCTATGGAGCCGGACTGATGGCATCGATCAGCGAAGATTATCCTTATCATTGGTCGACCGGCGAAGAGCCGTGGCTGCTATATCCTTATTGGGAACATTATCTGGTGACCCGCGACAATGATTTTCTGCGCACACGCCTTTACCCGTTGCTGACGGAGATGGCAGTGTTTTACAAGGAATTTCTGACACACAAAGACTCTGAGGGGAAATGGATATTCACCGGTTCGGTATCGCACGAGAACAAACCGTCGAATCTCAATGTGTCGCTGCTCAACAACTCGACAATCGATATTGCCGGAGCGCACTTCATCTTTGACGCGCTGTTCAAATCGGCCGCTATACTCGGCGACGACGCAGAGCAATGGCGCGAATTTGCCGCACAGCTTCCCGGCTACATGATAAACCGCGACGGCGCTCTTGCCGAATGGGCATGGCCCGGACTTGACGACAACTATGCCCACCGCCATACCAGCCATCTAATCGGCGTGTGGCCTTACCGCGAGATAACAGCCGGCAACAGCCCGCTGTCGGCCGCCGCAAAACGCGCCCTCGACTTCCGCAAGCACTTCCAGTTCGGCAACAACGCCGGCCACGGCCTGCTCATGGGCGCTCTGGAATACGCATGTCTCCACGACGGCAACTCGTGCGGCCAACTTGTCAGACAGCTTGCCGCCACCGACTTCTATTACGACGGACTCGCAACGTCACATCACGGCAACCACGAAGTATTCTGCACCGACGTAGTCAACACGATGCCCGCAATCGTCATGGAAATGCTTGTGGGCTCGACAGACAACTGCATAAGCCTGCTTCCAGCATTACCGAAATCACTTGGCAGCGGCCGGCTTAAAGGAATACTGACGCGAACGGGCGTGAAAGTGGAATCGATGTCATGGAACGAGGACGGCATAGACTGCCGCCTCTATTCGCCCCGCGAATGCCGTATTGAAATCAGCACTCCCCGCGAACGCCGCGAAGCAAACCTCGGAGCCGGGTCATATACCGACTTCCATTTTGACCTCTAAACTGAAGCACTGAAAAATAAGAGGGTGTCTCATAACAAAATTTTCGACTCAGTGTTTAACTTTTGTTATGAGACACCCTCTGAAAATCCGGACATCGGAATGGCCGTCGTCACAAACCGCCATTCCGATTTTTTTTGCACAAAAACAAAATATATCGTTCATAATCATAATTTTTTTGTGCGTTTTATTTTTTTTTATTATCTTTGATATTGACAAGAAGCGGTTGACAATAGTGACAGCTTCATAAAATTAATATTTGCAAAAAAACTTATCTAAGGTATACAATTAAAGATTATGAATAACGATTTCAGGAATTACGCAGTAAAGCACCTGGGGATGAACGGATTGGCGCTTGACCAATACGTATCGGCCACCACTGCCGGCGCCCGGTCTATAGCAGCGAGCTACATTTCCCCCACCATCATCGAGGAGCGTCAGCTCAATGTGGCACAGATGGATGTGTTCTCACGTCTGATGATGGACCGCATCATATTTCTGGGCACAGACGTCAACGATTACACCGCCAATGTAATCCAGGCCCAGCTTCTTTATCTCGACTCTTCCGATCCGGGCAAAGATGTGTCAATATATATCAACTCGCCCGGCGGCTCGGTCTACGCGGGTCTGGGCATCTACGACACGATGCAATATATCAAGAGCGATGTGTCGACAATATGCACCGGTATGGCGGCGTCAATGGCCGCAGTGCTTCTCGTGGCCGGCGAAAAAGGCAAGCGCTTCGCGCTTAAGCATTCACGCGTGATGATACATCAGCCTATGGGCGGCGCCCAGGGTCAGGCTTCGGATATCGAGATAACCGCCCGCGAGATCCAGAAGCTCAAGAAGGAACTCTACACAATCATATCGGATCACTCGGGACAGCCGTTTGACAAAGTGGAACGTGACTCTGACCGCGACTATTGGATGACCGCCGGCGAAGCCAAGGATTACGGCATGATTGACGACGTTCTGGTACGCATAAAAGACAAATAACCGCGGAACAATGGCGAAGAAACAGAATCAGGATATATGCGCGTTTTGCGGACGCACGGAAAAGGAGGTCAACATACTCCTGCCGTCGGGCGTCTATCAGGACGTGTATATATGCGACCAGTGCCTCAACATGCTTCACTCCCATATCGACGAGTTCAAACAGATGGCAGGCATGGCAGCCCCAGCCGACGGGAATGGCAGCAAGCCCGGGCAGGAGATAAGCAAACTTCCGAAGCCTAAGGAAATCAAGGAATTTCTCGACAAATACGTAATAGGCCAGGAGGACGCCAAGAAATACCTGTCAGTGGCTGTCTACAACCACTACAAACGCCTCAACCAGCCCACCGACGACGACGTCGACATCGAGAAGAGCAACATCATCATGGTAGGCCCCACGGGCACAGGCAAGACATTGCTTGCAAAGACCATAGCAAAGATGCTCGACGTGCCGTTCACCATCGTCGACGCGACCGTGCTTACCCAGGCGGGATACGTGGGCGAGGATATCGAGAGCCTGCTGACACGCCTGTTGCAGGCCGCCGACTATGATGTAGAGAAAGCAGAGCGCGGCATCGTGTTCATCGATGAAATCGACAAAATCGCCCGCAAAGGCGACAACCCGTCGATCACACGCGATGTGTCGGGCGAAGGCGTGCAGCAGGGATTGCTCAAACTTCTCGAAGGCTCGATTGTCAACGTGCCCCCGCAGGGAGGACGCAAGCATCCGGAGCAGCGCATGATACCGGTCGACACCAAGAACATACTCTTCATATGCGGCGGTGCATTCGACGGCATCGACCAGAAGATAGCCCACAGGCTCAACACCCACACCGTAGGCTTCTCGACCGACAAGGCCAAGGAACGTATCAACCGCGACAACTATCTGGAATATGTTGCGCCGCAGGATTTGAAATCGTTCGGCCTCATTCCCGAAATAATCGGCCGACTTCCTATACTGACCCATCTCGACCCGCTTGACCGCAACGCATTGCGCCGTGTGCTCACCGAGCCGAGCAACGCCATCACACGCCAGTACAAAAAACTGTTTGCGATGGACGGTGTAGAGCTTGATTTCACCGACGAAGCACTCGACTACATGGTCGACAAGGCGGTGGAGTATAAACTCGGTGCCCGCGGACTCCGCTCCATAGTGGAGACTGTAATGATTGACGCCATGTACGAGATTCCGTCGACAAAGAAAAAGAAGCTTGAGGTGACCAAAGACTATGTGGCCGGCAAACTCGCCGCCACCAATCTTGAAATCCTCTCGCAGACCATAGTATGACCAACCGCCCCTCTCCACCCTCTATCAATATCAAGGCAACTCTTTAACTAAAGATTTTTCAGAAGATATATAACACAAGCTATCAGTAACCTTAATTGCCACTAAGGCCGGACGGCACCGACAAAGGCTCGGACGGCACCGCGGCAACAAATATTATGACAACAACATGGTGAGCAAACAACAATTGAGCGAAGCTCTCAAACGCCATTTCGGCTTTGACCACTTCAAGGGTAATCAGGAAGATATCATACTCTCGCTGATGAAAGGAGACGATGTCTTCGTGCTGATGCCTACAGGTGGAGGCAAATCGCTGTGTTATCAACTGCCGTCGCTGCTGATGCCCGGCACAGCCATTGTCATATCTCCGCTGATAGCTCTGATGAAAAACCAGGTAGACGCCATGCGCAACTACAGCGAGGAGGAGGGAGTGGCCCACTTCCTCAACTCATCGCTCAACCGCACGGCAATAGAGAAAGTGAAAGCCGACGTCAAGGCCGGACTCACCAAACTGCTTTACGTTGCGCCTGAATCGCTGACCAAAGAGGAGAACATCGAGTTTCTCAAATCGGTAGAAATATCTTTCTATGCGGTCGATGAAGCGCACTGCATATCGGAATGGGGACACGATTTCCGCCCGGAATACCGCCGTATACGCCCCATCATCAACGAGATATCCCGACGTCCGGTGATTGCGCTGACCGCCACGGCCACGCCCAAGGTGCAGCACGACATACAGAAGAACCTCGGCATGACCGAGTCGCTGGTCTACAAGTCGTCGTTCAACCGCCACAACCTCTACTACGAAGTAAAGTCAAAGACCAACAATATCGATAGAGAAATCATCAAATATATAAAAAGTAATCCCGGTCACTCGGGCATTATATACTGTCTGAGCCGCAAGAAAGTCGAAGAGCTTGCCGAAATGCTCGTGCTCAACGACATAAAGGCGCTGCCATACCATGCCGGCATGGACTCCGCCACGCGCTCCGCCAACCAGGACGCTTTCCTGATGGAAAATGTCGATGTGATAGTCGCCACCATAGCGTTCGGAATGGGTATCGACAAACCTGATGTAAGATTTGTCATCCACTACGACATGCCGAAGAGCCTTGAAGGCTACTATCAGGAAACCGGACGCGCCGGGCGCGACGGAGGAGAAGGCCGATGCATCACATTCTACTCGGCCAAGGACCTGCAGAAGATGGAAAAATTCATGCAGGGGAAACCGGTATCGGAACAGGAGATAGGCAAGCAGCTGCTCATCGAGACCGCGGCATACGCCGAGTCGTCGCTTTGCAGAAGAAAAATGCTGCTTCACTATTTCGGAGAAGAGTTCCCGGACGACAACTGCGGTAATTGTGACAATTGTTTAAATCCTAAAAAACAAGTGGAAGCAAAAGAAGAATTGTGTGCCGTGATTGAAACGGTCACCGCACTTAAAGAAAAATTTAAAGCTGAATATATTATAGATGTGCTCCTTGGCAAGGAGACTGCCGATGTCAAATCATACCGTCACGACGAGCTTGAGGTGTTCGGCTGCGAACAGGGCGTTGACCCGCGCCTGCTTGCGGCAATCATACGCCAGGCCGTCATAGCCGGCTACCTCGACCGCGAAATCGAGAATTTCGGCGTGCTCAAGGTCACCGCCAAGGGCAAAAAATATATGCACAAACCCACATCATTCAAAGTGGTCGAAGACAATGAATTCGGCGGCGATGACGAGGAGGGGCCCACTGTAAAGGGGGGCGGAACGTGTGCCGTCGACCCCGAGCTATACTCCATTCTCAAGGATTTGCGCAAAAAGATTGCGAAACAATATGACTTGCCCCCATACGTCATCTTCCAGGACCCCTCGCTCGAAGCGATGGCTACCACCTACCCCATAACAATGGAGGAGCTTCAGAACATCACCGGAGTGGGCGCGGGCAAGGCCAAGCGCTACGGTGAAAGCTTCATAAAGGTAATCAAGACCCACGTTGAGGAAAATGAAATAGAGCGTCCGGAAGACCTGCGCGTGCGCAGCGTGGCCAACAAGAGCAAGCTCAAGATATCAATCATCCAGGCAATCGACCGCAAAATCGCCCTCGACGAGCTTGCCAACTCCAAAGGACTTGAATTCAACGAACTGCTCGACGAAGTGGAGGCTATCGTATATTCAGGCACAAAAATCAACATCTCCTACTTCCTCAACGAAATCATGGACGATGACCGCCAGGAGGATATCTACGAATATTTCCGCGAAAGCGAGAGCGACGACCTGGAATCGGCGTTCATGGAACTTGGCAACGACTACACCGAAGAGGAAATCCGTCTTGTCAGAATAAAATTCCTTTCGGAACAAGGCAACTGACACATAGAGGATTAAGCGGATGGCAACAATATTAAAATACGACAACGTAGAGATACTGCGCAAGGAGCTTGTCGTGCTCAAGAAAGTCAGTTTCGAGATAGAGGAGGGCCAGTTTGTATTCCTTATCGGCAAAGTAGGCTCAGGCAAGAGTTCGCTGCTTAAGACTATCTATGCCGAAATCGGAGTCGAGAACGGCGACGCGCGTGTATTCGACTACGACCTGCGCAAACTCCGGCGAAAGGATATTCCTTACCTTCGCCGGCAGATTGGCATCGTATTTCAGGATTTCCAGCTGCTTACCGACCGTACGGTCTATGACAATCTGCTTTTCGTGCTTCGTGCCACAGGCTGGAAAGACAAGGCCGAGATGGAGAAACGCATCGAAGAGGTGCTCAAGGAGGTGGGCATGCTCAACAAGTCATACAAAATGCCGCACGAGCTGTCGGGCGGCGAACAGCAACGCATTGTCATAGCCCGCGCGCTGCTCAACCGTCCGCGTCTGATACTTGCCGACGAGCCCACAGGAAACCTCGACCCCGACACTGCCAGGCAGATTGTCAACTCCCTGCAGGCCATCGCCGCTTCGGGCACGGCCGTGATAATGGCTACGCACAATCACGGTTTTCTTGAAGAGTTTCCGGGCAAAGTATACCATTGCCTCGACAAACAGATAATAGAACAATCCTGACCTCACGCCGGGACAGGCTGTTTTACACAAAACAAATAACTCACCAACGAAAGTAAGTTTATGAAAAAACGTATAGGTTACATAATCATTGCCGCACTGCTGGCATTCAGCTCGGCTTCGGCGTTCGACCTCAAGGATATATTAGGAGGCGCGTCGTCGGGACAGAGTTCTCCGGCTGCCGATGTTGTCAGCGGGATTATAAACACAATCACATCTTCAAAGGCCACTTACGGCGACCTGGTCGGACAATGGAACTACAACCAGCCGGCTGTTACATTCAAGAGCGACAACCTTCTGCAAAAAGCAGGTGGTGTGGCGGCATCAGGTACGATAGTCAGCAAGCTAAAGCCCTACTACTCGAAAGCGGGTATAGACAAGATGACAATCGAATTCGGTGCTGACTCTACGTTCATTGCCAAGACCGGCAGACTCACGGTCAAAGGATCAGTGCATCCGCTCGACGACAATATGTTCAGATTTGACATCAAGGCTCTCGGCAAGATACCCGCAGGCAGCATAAACGCATTTGTGGAAAAGCAGGGAAGCAACATTTCCCTGACTTTCGATGCACAGAAACTCATGAAACTTGCCGAAACGGTAGCCTCCCTGTCCGGCAATGCCACATTGAAGACAGCGTCCGATCTCATCAACAAATATGACGGACTGAACATCGGCGTCAGTCTGAAAAAGAAATAAACAGATTTTACTGCGACACAACTCCGGGGGGCGTATCAGTACATGATGTTTCATGTCATGGTATACCCCCTCTGAGTTTTATAAGACAGAACAAAGCAAAAACCTACCGGCTTGAAACCGAAACGCAAGGAGAGAATCAGACAGACATTGCGCGACTGGAGCTACAGATACAACCGTTTTGTAATCGATTTCCAGCCGGGCATACGTTTTGTATCACGCTTTCTGGATGTAGCGGCGTTCATATCGTCGGTAATCTGCATAGTCTCCGGAACGGTGTATGTGGGGTTCGACCACTCCGCCACCGAGGCCGGCCATCTCAACGGCATAATCAGGCTATGCCAGATAGCATTCATAGTCAGAGTGCTGTTCGGACTGTTGCTGACATCAAAAGAGACGAAACGCGACGCGCGCATACTCAAATGGATTGTCGACTGCGCCATACTCCTCACGCTCCCGGCCCTGCTCTATCCGCGTCCGGAAAATCCGTGGATACCGGCACTCGAGCAGTTGCTCTACAACCGCTGGTTCATCTACTCCATCGTAGGCTCGTATGCCATAGTGGAGTTCAGCTACGGCATCAACAAGATAGTTGACCGCAAAATCAACCCGTCGCTCATGCTTGCGACGAGCTTCCTGTTTTTCATCATCATAGGCTCATTCATACTGATGATGCCCAAATGCACCGTCGATGGCATACAGTACACCGACTCGCTGTTCGTATCGACATCGGCAATCTGCATCACCGGCCTTACGCCAATCGACGTATCGGCAACGTTCACGCCGTTCGGGCTGCTCGTACTGGCTCTGATGATACAGATAGGGGGACTTGGCGTGATGACATTCACAAGCTTCTTCGCACTGTTTTTCACCGGCAACAATTCGGTGTATTCCCAGGTTGTTGTCAAGGATATGATTTACTCGAAGACCATAAGCTCGGTACTGTCGACGCTGCTCTATATCCTGGGGTTCACACTCGCAATAGAGCTTATCGGGACAATTGCCATATTCCTCAGTGTGCACGGCACCCTCGGCATGAGCCTTGAGGAGGAACTGATTTTCTCCGGATTTCATTCCCTTTCGGCATTCTGCAACGCCGGTTTCTCCAATATCGAAGGGGGCCTCTCCAACCCGGCTCTCCTCTACTCCAACCAGTCGATTTATATCGTAGCCTCCCTGCTGATATTCGCAGGAGGTATCGGATTTCCGATACTTGTGAATTTCAAGACCGCATTTTTCCGTCACATACAGCGGCTTTACAGGCATCTTTTCCACAAAAGCCGACTGCGCGAACCGGCGCATATCTATGACATGAACACGAAGATTGTCATGCTCACCACCGTCATCATATTCGCGCTGTCGTCAGTGCTGTTCTTCGTATTCGAGTATGACAACTCGCTTGCCGGCATGAGCCTTTACGACAAGATAGTGCAGTCGGTATTCAACTCCTTTGTGCCCCGCAGTTCGGGATTTTCCTCGGTCAATCCCGCCGGATTTCTCAACATAACGATAATCATGATGGCGGTGCTGATGTGGATAGGAGGCGCCTCACAGTCGACAGCAGGCGGCATAAAGGTCAACACCCTTGCCGTGATACTGCTTGAACTTAAATCCACCATAACGGGCAAGGACCGTGTGGTTGTGTACAACCGTACCATCGCCCAGGATTCCGTAAGACGAGCCTGCGCGGTAGTCACTCTCTCAATACTCGCCTACGTGTTCTATTCGATGGCACTGGTGGCACTGGAGCCTTCGCTGCCGGTAAAATCGCTGCTGTTTGAAGCTGCATCGGCATTGTTTACCGTAGGCAGTTCGCTCGGTGTGACCGACCGGCTCAGCGACCCGTCCAAGATATTACTGTGCACGGCGATGTTTCTCGGCCGCGTAGGCATCATATCCATGCTCATAGGTTTTGCCGGACAACGGAGAGAACCTCCGGTGAAATATCCTGTCGACAATGTCATCATAAACTAAAAAAGAATCCCTTAATACACTACATCCAGCAATGCGTTACCTGATAATCGGACTCGGAATTTACGGCACCAATCTCGCCATCGACCTCACCGACATGGGCCATGAAGTAATCGGCGCGGATATCTCATCGCAGAAAGTCGAGGCCATCAAGGATTATATCTCTACGGCCTATATCCTCGACTCCACCGACGAGCAGTCGCTCAATGCCCTGCCGCTGAAAAATGTCGACCTCATCATCGTAGCCATCGGCGAAAATTTCGGTGCATCGGTCAAGACAGTGGCGCTATTGAAAAAAATCGGGGTCACAAAGATTTATGCCCGCGCCATCGACGAGCTCCACGAATCCATACTGCAGGGACTTAAGGTCGACCGAATCCTCACTCCCGAACAGCGCGCCGCCCACGACCTCACATACGAAATGGAACTCGGCACCCACGTCGATGCCCTCTGTGTCGACAAAGACTACTATGTGCTCAACTTCAAGGCGCCCAAATATTTCTTCGGGATGACCTACGGCGAAATCACCATTGACCGTGCGTTCGGCCTCAAGCTCATAGCCGCCACACGCCCTTTCACCAAAAGCAACATACTCGGCATAGACCACCAGTCGCAACGCCTGCTCGACATCAATGACTTTTCCCTGAAAGTGGAAGAAGGAGACATATTCACCTGCTTCGGCTCAACCCGCAACTACCGCAACATGTACCGCTACATCAACTGACGCAGTATAATACAGGAATAAATTCCGAAATGATAGCGAATAATCTTGAAGCATCCGAACCAACCCATCCTGGCGAAGTGCTGAAAGAGGAAATAGAATATCGCGGCATTCAACAAAAAAAATTGGCCGAGCAAATAGGTATATCATATAAAATTTTAAACGATATACTGAATTGCCGCCGACCAATCACTGCCAATACAGCATTGTTGATTGAAGCCGCGCTGGGTATTCCTGCACATATCTTAACGGGACTACAGATGGATTATAACATGCAGACTGCAAAACAAGATAAATCATTTCGCGAAAGACTTGTAAGAATAAGAAAATTTGCAGCCGCGCTATAATACAGATACTCTTTACGAAAGGGCTTACAAAAGTCCCTAAGTCGCGATTAGCACTATTGCCGAGAACCGGCAATTTTATGGTTTATAAATATAGGCGTATATTTTGTCAATAAGTTTTTTAGTCAGTTCGATTTTCGGACTGATTTCCTCTTCCGTTGCAGTGTATGCACAATTATAATCGCTCCGTTCTCTCAAACCTTGAAGTCTTGAATAATGCTTTCCGTCCTCAATTGAAAATATTCCTGTCAGGATATAGTGCTTTCCAAATAAGCCGACTACTCCTTTATGTGAACTTATACTATATCCGTCATTAATTAATAATCCACAAACGGCATGGAACAAGGCATAATACAATCTATTGGCAATATTATCCCAATATCCTGCCTCCTTCAATAACGCAATCTGTTGGAATGTATTATAGGCTTTATCCAATTGCAGTTTTACAACAGCATTTCTCTCAGATTCGGTAAGCTTCATGCCAATTGAATTTTATCGTGTTCCACATTTTTATAGAATGGCAGATATGAGAGGCTTTCCCATTCATTTCTTGTATATAGCTGCGGAGAGATAGTCTGACCGATATTCCACCCAAGCAATGTGAACGGAAACGACAATTTATCGTAGTCCGACTCTACCAAAGTATTCTTGTCGACAAGAATAAGGAGATCCCAGTCAGAGTCTGCCTTTTCGTCGCCGCGGGCTCGCGAACCGTATAACAGGAGAGTGCTGCCATTTGGTAACACCGTTTTGGCAACACTGACTATTTTATTTATTATCTCCTTCTTATTCATGACTCGCAATTATTTATATACAAAGATATAACAAATAATCTAAGAAACAATTCTATATATTTGTATTTTTAATTTTCGGCATTACTACTGGTGCGATAAAATCGCGTTAGTTTAGAAATCATCAAATAAAGAGAG
>CAMWJS010000004.1 GCA_947174635.1 uncultured Muribaculaceae bacterium | reverse complement strand
TTGCGGACGCACGAGCCGTGCGTCCCTACGTTTTGGAGTTCTGCAACACCCCCTGCAATTTGGCCGTTTTTGTGAGTTAAATTAATTGATATGCAGACACTTATAGGATGCGCGAAGAAGATGCGGGTTGCGCCGCAGGTTGGAGGTGACGATGTAGCCACCGTGCCTCATTTTATTGACAATGCCGGAATGATTGCAGCACAGATGGCTTCATATTCGGCGGATGAGTTGCAGGATATACTTGGCGTCAGCAAGAAGATTGCGGCTGAGAACAGGCTGCGCTATCAGGCGTGGCGCGACGAGTTGACGCTGACTCCCGCGGTGATGGCCTACGACGGCGTGGTGTTCAATAAGCTGTCGCCTCAGACGCTGACAGCCGCCGACATGCGCTATGCCTGCGGACATCTTTTCATAGCGTCGTTTCTCTACGGACTTCTGCGCCCCACCGACCAGATCAATCCCTATAGGCTTGAGGGGAAGGTGTCGCTTCCTGTGACGTCGCATGCCACGCTGTTCGACTATTGGAAGCCGGTGCTGACCGACTGGTTTATCGATAGGGTCAAGGCCGACGACGGTGTACTTGTCAATCTGGCGAGCAATGAATTCCGCAACATGTTTGACTGGAAGCGTGTGGAAAAAGAGCTTACCGTCATCTCGCCCGACTTCAAGGTTGAAGAGGGTGGACGGCTGAAAAATGTCACAATCTATGCCAAGATGTGCCGCGGCGCCATGACACGCTACATCATCGAAAACCGCATCGCCGCTCCTGAACTCCTCGCCGGATTTTCATTCGACGGTTTCCATCATGTGGGCGGCTATGACTTCGTAATGTCATGCGGAGTACGGTGAGTGGGATAAATTAGGGCGATATGCTGTTTCTTTCAACATATCGCCCTATTAGTATGAAAAATGGTGGTTATTTCTTTAGGGTTATGTAGACGGCGGCGGTAGCGCCGCTTTTGTTGACGGTGATTTCGGCGATGTCGCCGGGTTGGATTTTTTCAAAGTCGGCTGTGGCGATTTTTTTGCCGTCGACATAAAATTCGGCGTCGGAGTCGGTGTTGTCGGTCGAACGTACTTCTTTGTAGTTGCCGGAGGCGTTGGTGATGGAGATTGTGGTTGTTGAGGGCGTGTCGGTTTCTTTTTTGAAAAGATTGAAAGTGACATCTTTGTCGTTGACACGGAGGGTGATGGCGCAGTTGTCGTCAAACTCGGTCATGAAGGGGAATGTGAGGATGATGGTGGCGTTGCCGTCGGTCATCTGACAGTCCATGCCGTTGGCGCTGTATTGCTTGCCGTTGTTGGAAAAGGTGGCGCCGTCAACCGAGAGGGAGCGGCCGGGGATGATACCGGTGATCAGTACGGTGGTCTTGTTGTCGTTGTTGTTTATCGACTTGAACTTGAAATTGTCGGCGGTAATTTCGTCATTAGCCGAAAGATTGTTAACTTTGCCTGTGATGGCTTGGCTTGACTCAATCGTTGAGATGGCGGCCTTTACCTGCGGCACTGAAGTGACAAGGAGTGCGGCGACGGCGGCGGGTGCCAATGCGAGAACCTTCAAGCGGGCTCCTGCGCCTGATTTCGATTTGTACATCATGGTGATACGTTTTTTAAGTTTGCTATGATTGAGGCTGTTGGCGAGAGACGGGAATTTCGAGCCAACGGCCTTTTTTATCAGAAGCATCTGGTATTCCTTGGGGCTGAAGCTGTTGTCGAGCACGGCGTTGTCGGCCTGATACTCGTGGACGAGCATCAGCTGTCCGCGCATGAGCCATGCTGCGGGATTGAACCAGTTGATTATTGTTACTGCCTGCGCGATGAGAAGGTCGATCCAGTGGCGGCAGGTGATGTGGCGCAGTTCGTGGATGGCGATGGCATTGCCGCCGGTGGCGTAGTCGGCGCGGCTCATCACCATGTAGTGCATCCAGCTGAACGGGGCTGTCGAGTCGTTGTCGGTGAGCACGAGGGTGTAGCGGCCTTTGTCGGTCTTTTCGCTGCGGGCGATGACTCTGATGATGCCGGCCCAGGTGATGACGGTGCGGGTGAACGTGACGGCCATCCCGGCGATGAATACCCATAGGAGCACGCGTCCCCAGGCAGGAGCAGCGGCGGGAGTGACGACGGCTGTGGCCGTGATGTCGATGGTTTCGGCTGTGGCAGGTGCGGGTGCGGATGCAAACAGCGGGTGGAGCAGATTGATGGCCGGGAGCGACAGGAATGACACTGCGTAGATGGCCAGTATGACGCCACGGTTGTAGGCGTGCTGGTTGTCGCCGGCCATGAGCAGGCGGTAGACTGTGAACATGGCGAGCAACAGGAGTCCGCTCACAATCGAGTATGATAGAAATGCGCCCATAGGTCTATTTTTTTGAGTTCTGTCCGTCTTTTGATTTTTGCTCTACGAGGTCGAGAAGTTCGCGGAGTTCGTCGGCGCTGATTTTTTCTTCGGCCACGAGGGCTGAGACTGCGCCGTAGTAGCTGCCTTTGAAGTAGCTTTTGATGATGCGGCCGAGGCTGCGGCTGCGAAATTGTTCCATCTCGGCCACGGCGTAGTATTGGAATGAGCCTGATATTTCCTTATGGTTGACAAAGCCTTTGGCTTCGAGACGGCGTATGACGGTGGACACGGTGTTGAAATGTGGCTTGGGCTCGGGGTAAAGCTCGACGAGGCTGCTGACGAACATCGGGCCGTGCTCCCACAACAGGTGCATGAGTTCCTCTTCTTTGTCGGTGAGCTGGTCTTTGGGGGTAGGTTTTCTCATAACTATATGATTAGTTGACAAGGCAAAGGTAGCAAAAAAAATCAAAGCGCAAGATGCTCCGCATGATTTTAAATTATATTAACTAATTAAATAGTTTTGACGGCTGAATTCATTTAAATGCAGACGGTCCGACCTGTTGGGGTCGGACCGTCCGATTGCTCTCAGGAGTTTTGGGATTTCGTTTTTTCAGTGCTTTTTTTGTTTTCGGAGTTTCTCCTTTTTGATGCGGTTTTCTTATCGGTTGTTTTCTTTTTGCCTGCGCGGTCGAAGAATTTATTCATCATGCGGTTCTCCATGTCGTAGACGCGTTTTATCTGCGTCGGGGTTAGGAATTTGCAGTATTCCTCGTAATATTTCTTTCGGATGTCGAGGAGCTTCTGGCTGTGGTCGAACCGTGCGCGGAGCAGACTGTCGGTCTGGGCGTCGGTCAGTTCCTGTTTGCGACGGTCTGCGCGTGGCGGTCGTGAAGCCCATGTTTCTTTCTGACATTCTTTGTAGGTGGCGATGAATTTTTCGGTATCCTCGGGCGAGAGGTTGAGTTCTACGGCGATGTGGCGTGCCTGTTTTTCGGCGAATTGTTCGCGGTTCATGCGGCCATTGCCTTTTCGTTGCTGTGCGGAGGCTGTGCCGGCAAATGCTATAACGGCCGCCAGGAGAAGCATAATTCTGATAAGTCTGTTCATTTTTTAGGAATTTATAACTGGTTAATAAATATGTCGTCCTGATAGATTTCGAGGAGGCAGTCGCGGTCGGAGTCGGAGAGGCTGTCGAAAGCCTGGGCAAGCTCCGTGCCGCCGACACGGTTCCCGTCGATAGTGGCTTTTCCGCTGACGGTCAGCAGCAAGGATACGGTGGCTGCCGTAGCGGTAATGCCGGCTGCATATTTCAGCAGGCTCCGCCGGCGCGGACGGGGAGCCGCGGCTGAAAGAATGCTTTGCTCGATGCGGTCGAAAAAGTCGTCGGGCACGCGGTAGGGTGTCTTTTTACCTATCCGGTTGAAATCGAAGTTGTCCATATATCAGTCGTGAGAGTTCATGAAATTGATGATTTTTTCTTTTGCGGCGTGGTAGTTGGCTTTGACAGCAGCCGGCGTGGAGTCGGTGATGCGGGCTATCGTGTCGTAGTCGAACTCGTCGTAGTAGCGCAGGTTGAAAGCCAGTTGCTGCTTGGGCGGCAGGGAGAGAATAGCTTTCTGGAGCCTGACCGACTCGAGGTCGGAGTAGTCGAAGTAGTCGTCGGCCGGCGGGTGGCCGGTATCGGAGCCCGAGATGTCGTCAAGCGATATGTCATTGTCTTTGCGGCGGTCAATGATGCGCAGGGCCTCGTTGGTGGCGATACGGAAAATCCATGCGGCGAGCGACATGTCTCTTTTGAATGCGGCTATGTTGCGGAACACTCTCAAGAAGGTTTCCTGCAGGGCGTCTTCGGCATCGTGGTGTGCGACTGTGATGCGGCGTATGTGCCAGTAGACGGGCTCTTTGTATGAGCGCAGGAGGATGCGGAATCCTGTCTCGGGGTCGCGGTCGATAGCGTCAAGTATGTATTTGTCGGCAGTGGCAGGCATTCGCGTTCAGGTAGGTGGAAATCGGGTTGTTGTTTTCGATGTTTATATATAATACCCGCCCGAAGTGCAAAAGTCAAATTGCAGCGAAAATTTTTTTTGACCTGTATAAAGAGACGCAGTCTTGACCGGTTCCGTTGTAATTCGAGTGATTATGGATAATCTGACCGAGGAGGCTGAAGGGATACTTGATATGGTGATATGGCGGCAATAAAAAAAATTATTGAATAAAATCCGAACAGTTACTAAGAAAATTTGTATATTTGCTTCCGGATATAAATCCGTGTTTTACGCATACTTACAAAGTACTATTTATCATCATTATCATCATTTAAATTATTATCAACACTCCATGAAAAAAGCGATTTTAGGAGCAGCGCTGCTTGCCTCCCTGTCGGTTGCTGCCCAGCAGCCCAAAATCTACATCGCCTTCCAATGGCACATGCACCAGCCCATCTACACACCGGGCGAGAATGTAATGGAAACCCATCAGGGAGGGTCGTTAAGCTACGACCTCCTCGAGGTATTCACTTCGCGTACGGGGGCTTACACCAACTGGCCCGCACAGGCAGTAGACAAGCTGATTGCCGCCAATCTGCCCGGTGGCGCCCAGGTGTCATTCTCGGGCTCACTGGTCGAGAACCTCAATGTAATCGAAAAGTCGACCTCCCACTTCCAAAACTGGAAAAAGAACTGGACCGACTACATCGGCAAGAAGACCGACAAAGGCAATCCCCGCATCGACATGGTAGCCTTCGGATATTACCACCCGCTGATGGCGCTCATCGATGAAGAGGATGCCCGCAAGCAGATACAGAAACACCGCGAATGTTTCGCCGAGAATTTCCCCGGCATGTCATACTCAAAAGGTATTTTCCCTCCGGAAAACGCATTTGAGCAGCATATGATACCGGCTCTTGTCAAAGAGGGAATAGAATGGGCTATGGTCGACAACTCTCACTTCGACCGCACGGCTACAGGTTATCCCTGGGTAAAAGGCGTTTCCATTGTCGAGCCCAACAAGGCCGACATTCTTAACCCCAATCCCGCCGACTGGACTCACATCGAGGGTCTGTACTGCCCGGGACAGATTTCCGCAGGCTGGGGACATCGTCCGCACTGGATGAAATATGTAGACCCTGCCGACGGTAAGGAATACAAGATGATTGCCGTGCCGACATCGCTCGTATTCGGCAACGAGGACGGCCGCGGCGGATTCGGCGCACTCCAGTATGAGAAATGCATCAGCCAGCTCGAGGCTTACAATGATGACCCCGAGCATCCCATCCTCGTAGTTCTCCATCACGACGGCGACAACCACGGTGGCGGTTCGGCAAGTTACTACGGCTCAAACTTCCAGAACTTTGTCGACTGGCTTAAGGATAATCCCGACCGCTTCGAGTGCACCACCATACAGGACTATCTCGACACATTCCCGCCTGCCGACGACGATATAATCCACGTAGAGAGCGGCAGCTGGTGGGGCGCCGGCGCCGACCCCGAATTCCTCAAATGGAACGGCGACAAAGGCACATACGCCGGAGCTACCGAGCCCTATAGCCCCGACCACAACAGCTGGGGTATCATCACCGCGGCGTCGAACCACGTGAAGACAGCCGCCGCCATCGCTCCCGACAATGCCGACGTACGCGCCGCATGGGACGAACTCATGTGCGGCGAGACAAGCTGCTACTGGTACTGGGACGGCACGGAGGAATGGGACTCGAAGCCTGCCACAGCAGCCAACCGTGCCGTTGAAAAAGTGGCCTCGGTAATCGCTTCAGGCAATGACACAACCGGTCCGTCAATCTATCATCCGCAGCGCGAGCCCTACAATCCGGGCGTGACGGAATGGGAAATGGCCACATCATCCGACTTCACAGTATGGAGCTACGTCTACGACCTCAGCGGCCTCAGCTCCGTCAAACTCAAATACCGCATCGACAAAGATGGCGTCAATCCGTTGACTTCCAATCAGAACGAAACATACGCCGGAGGCGATGAGGTAGGCCCCTGGCAGGAAATAGAGATGACCGGCAAGAGCATCGCGTCAATCACCAATCCACTTCCGACCTACAAAGCCCAGGAGTATTCGGCTGAAATCAAGGGACTTAAAGATGTGCTTGTGGATTACTATATCGAAGCTACCGATGCGAAAGGAAATGTGTCGCGCTCGATGATTCTCCACGTATATGTGGGCGACGGCAGCGGTTCCACGCCGATTGACCCCGTAGATCCCGACAAGCCCTCGGTGCTCGGCTCATATACCGTATCTCCCGCCAATCCCACTGTAGCGGATGTGATTACCATCACCGCACCCAACGGACGCGACGGTATCATACTCCACTGGGGTGTGAACTCATTCGAGAAACCTATCCAGGCATATCTTCCCGAAGGCTCGCAGTACCACAGCGACGGCAAAGCCGCACGTACACCCTTCATCCGTAACGCCGAAGGCAAATTCGAAGTTAAAATCGGCCCGTTCAACAATCCCGAACAGGCAGTAAGCTACATCAGCTTCGTGACAAACACCGGCAATAACTGGGACAACAACGGCGGCAATGACTACCGTATCAACATAAGTCCGCTTTCAGGCATCGACAGCATTGAGTCGGATTCAGACGCTCCGGCCGAATACTACACCCTTCAGGGTGTACGCGTCGACCGGCCGACCCCCGGTCTCTATATCTGCCGCAAAGGCTCCAAAGTAACAAAAGTAATCATCCGGTAATCCTCCATTGCACCTCTCAAATAGTTTCTAAAACTTCAGAATATGCAGAATAAAGGGTATCGCGAGCCTGTATACGCAGCCGAAAGCCGTAGCGGATTATAGGCGGACGCGACCCGAGGAAATAGAGAACAATCTTCTCCTAAGCTCATAGAGGGGCGGTTTGTGGCAGTCATCACGTTTATGCCACAAACCTCACAATAAATTTCAAAAAAAAGGTTGTATACATGCAACCTTTTTTGCTTTTTTTTGAGGGGGTGTCCCGTTAAAAATTCTCAATCTAAAGGTCAAAGGTCTGACTTAGCTTATGGCATTTATTGTCGAACCGGCTCTAATTGAAGTCGAGCATAAACTTCCGCTTCAACCGTTTTTCGTCATCTGCCGAAAGAGGCTGACGGTCTAACCACTGTCTGTAAAGTTTATCGAGTTACGCCATGTCTATTATTTAGCGCAAAGATGCTAAATATACCACCAGTACGCAAATATACCACCTAAAAGGTGGTATAAATAAAATGGAAGAGCAATATTCATACCACTAATGCTGCAATGTGAGGGTGTTGCTGAACTCCAAAATTTCGGTTTGCGATGTAGGGACGCACGGCTTGTGTGTCCGGTAAAAGGCTGATAATCAGCGCTGCTTTGCGGACGCACGAGCCGTGCGTCCCTACGTTTTGGAGTTCTGCAACACCCCCACATTATTTCAGCCCATACTTTTTCCTCTTTGCCCATAAGGCTTTTTCGCAGATGCCGAGCAATTTGGCGGCATGTGCTGTTATTTTGCCGGATAGGGGTATTACAAAAAAAAATCGCTGAAACTGTCTTAGTTTCAGCGATTTGCGGCGTTTTGCCATTTTTGCGTTGTGACCCCGGAGGGGCTCGAACCCTCGACCCATTGATTAAGAGTCAATTGCTCTACCAACTGAGCTACGGAGTCATTTGTTGTGTCTTTTGCGGTTGTCTCCGGTGGTTGTTGTTTTTTGTGGTTGGAGACGGTCGGTTGGTTAAGACGGTGCAAAAGTAGGGATTATTTTTTAGTCTTGCAAGATTTTTTCAAGATTTCTTTAATATTTTTTTTATCGGGGTGCGATTTTGTATGTTTTTCGCGCAAAAATTTTAAAATAATGAGTAAATTTGCGAGATATTTCACTCGGGAATTGATTTCGCTTGCGGCGGTCGGTTTCTGTTGTGGCATAAAGATTTTATCCCGATATATCTTATTTCTGTTATGAATATTTCTTACAAGTGGCTTAAGGATTATATAGATTTTGAGCTTGACGCCGAGGCGTTGTCGTCGGTATTGACGTCTGTCGGTCTGGAGACCGGGGGAGTCGAGGAGGTAGAAACCATCAGGGGGGGGCTGCGCGGCCTTGTCATAGGCAAGGTGCTTACCTGCGAGGCTCATCCCGACAGTGACCATCTGCATGTGACGACTGTGGACCTTGGTGACGGGCAGGCGACGCAGATAGTGTGCGGCGCGCCCAATGTGGCTGCCGGGCAGACTGTCGTCGTGGCTACCGTGGGAACAAAGCTTTATGACGGGGATAAGGAGTTTCAGATCAAGAAGTCGAAGATACGCGGCGTTGAGTCGTTCGGCATGATCTGTGCTGAGGATGAAATCGGAGTCGGCACGAGCCACGACGGCATTATCGTGATTGAGGAGGATGTGGCAGCGGGAACTCCTGCGGCTGAATATTTCCATGTCGAGAGCGATTATGTGCTGGAGGTGGATCTGACTCCCAACCGTGTGGATGCTGCGTCGCACTATGGTGTGGCCCGCGACCTGTCGGCATGGCTCAGCTGCCATGACAAGGCGTCGGCACTGCGCAAGCCGAGTGTGGATGCATTCGGAGTGGATGTGGCCGAAGGGGGCATCAAGGTGCGTGTGGAGAATGCCGAGGCATGTCCGCGCTACACCGGTGTCACCATCAAGGGTGTGACTGTCAAGGAGAGTCCGGAGTGGCTTAAGGAGCGCCTGTCGGCTATCGGACTGCGCCCGATAAACAATATTGTCGATATTACCAATTATATACTTCACGGCATGGGTCAGCCGCTCCACTGCTTTGACTGCGACAAAATCGCGGGCGGAGAGGTGGTAGTCAGGAACTGTGCCGAGGGGACTGTGTTCACCACGCTCGACGGCGTCGAGCGGAAGCTGTCGGAGAAGGATCTGATGATATGCAATGCCGAGGGGCCGATGTGTATCGCCGGAGTGTTCGGCGGTCTTGACTCGGGAGTGACCGAGGAGACTACTTCGGTGTTCCTGGAGAGTGCGTATTTCAATCCGACGAGTGTACGCAAGACCGCGCGCCGTCACGGGTTGTCGACCGATTCGTCGTTCCGTTATGAGCGAGGCTGCGACCCGAACTGCAACATGTATATACTGAAGCTTGCAGCGCTGATGATCAAGGAGCTTGCAGGCGGCGAGATAACCGGTCCGGTGGCTGATGTATATCCTGCCAAGGTGGAGCCTGCGGTGGTGGAATTCAATTATGACCGTTGCAATGCTCTCGTGGGCAAGGATATACCGCATGAGACAATCGACGCCATACTCAAGTCGCTCGAAATAGAGATAACGGCTCGCGAAGGAAACACTCTGACGCTGAAGGTGCCTACCTACCGCGTGGATGTGACCCGCGAGTGTGATGTGGTCGAGGATGTGCTCAGAATATACGGATATAACAATGTGGAGCTGACCGATACGCTTCATTCGTCGCTGTCGTTCAAGACGCTGACCGACTCGGCCGAGGATCTGCGCTGCAAGATAGCGGAGCAGCTGACCGGCCAGGGTTTCAACGAGATACTGAACAACTCGCTGACTGCGGAGAATTATTACGCTGAGCTCGAGACTTATCCGCTCGGCAACTGCGTGAGGTTGCTCAATCCGTTGAGCAACGACCTGTCGGTGATGCGCCAGACGCTTCTTTTCGGCGGACTGGAATCACTGTCGCACAACATCAACCGCAAGGCAGCCGACCTGAAAATGTATGAGTTCGGCAATGTTTATTTCTTCAATGCCGAAGCGGAATCGACTGCCGAAGCTCCGCTCGCACCTTACCGCGAGGGACAGCGCCTTGCGTTGTGGCTTACCGGAGCCGTGCGCAGCGGCAACTGGAACAAGAGTGCGGAAGAATCGAGCATCTACGACCTTCGCGCTTATGTGGAGATGGTGCTGCAGCGTGCCGGAGTCAGCGGCAAGCAGCTGTCGATGTCGGTTGTCGCCGGCGATGACATTTATGCGGCGTCGCTCGCGGTGGCTACACGTTCGGGCAAGGAGCTTGGACGTATCGGCATCGTGTCGAAGAAGTTGCTTAAGAAGTTCGATATCAAGCAGGAGGTATATTTTGCCGAGCTTGACTGGATGGCGCTTGTGAAGCTGTCGCTCAAGCATGAGACAGTGTTTGCTCCGCTGCCCAAGACGCTTCCGGTGCGCCGTGACCTCGCGCTGCTCATCGACAAGAATGTGGCGATGGAGGATGTGGAGAAGACGGTGCGCGAGAGTGAGCGCAAGCTGCTGCGCGACATCACTCTCTTTGATGTCTATGAAGGTAAGAATCTGCCCGAAGGCAAGAAGTCATACGCGATTGCCATCACGCTTCAGGATGACGAAAAGACGCTTCAGGACAAGCAGATAGAGGCCGTGATGAACAAGGTGACGGCCAACCTGCAGAAGAAACTCGGCGCTGAACTGCGCTAAGCAATACAGAGTAAAGGAAAAACAAATACAATAAACAAGAATACCACTACTATGGGAAGAGCTTTTGAATACCGTAAAGCGAGAAAGATGAAACGTTGGGGTAATATGTCGCGTACGTTTACCCGCATTGGTAAGGAAATCACAATCGCGGCTAAGGCCGGAGGTCCTGACCCGTCGACCAATCCGCGTCTGCGTGTGCTGATGCAGAACGCCAAGGCCGCCAATATGCCCAAGGATACAGTAGAGCGTGCCATCAAGAAAGCTACAGACAAAGATTCGGGCGACTACAAGGAAATCACCTATGAGGGATACGGACCTTTCGGTATCGCAATCTTTGTGGAGGCAGCTACAGACAACAACACCCGCACTGTGGCCAATGTACGTTCGTACTTCACCAAGCATGGCGGTTCGCTGGGCACTCAGGGTTCGCTGACGTTCCTTTTCGACCACAAGAGTGTGTTCAAAATCAAGCCCAAGGATGGCGTGTCGCTTGAAGACCTCGAACTTGAACTTATCGACTACGGCGTGGATGAGATAGAGGCCGACGAGGAAGAAATCGTGCTCTACGGCGAGTTTGAGGAATTTGCCAACATACAGAAGTATCTTGAAGGCAACGGATTCGAGATCGTAAGCGCGGAGTTTGAGCGCATACCCCACGAGCTCAAGGAAGTTACCGCCGAACAGCGTGTCACACTCGACAAGCTTCTTGAGAAACTCGAGGAGGATGAGGATGTGCAGAACGTGTTCCATAACATGAAGGAGGAGGAAGAGTAACAGTTTCCTCCAATTACAGAATTATAAGTTAAGTATGTTTTCAGGAATTGTAGAGGAGGCAGCCCGTGTAAAGGGCGTTGAGCGTTCGGGCAGCAATGTCAATCTGGAGGTTGAATGCAGTTTTACCGATGAGCTGAAGATAGACCAGTCGGTGGCCCACAACGGAGTGTGCCTGACGGTGGTTTCGGTGTCGGACAACGGCAGTTATGTCGTAACGGCGATACAGGAGACCCTCGACCGGAGCAATCTCGGAGAGCTTGAGCCCGGCATGAAGGTCAATCTCGAACGGTCGATGCTGATGAACGGCCGTCTTGACGGGCATATCGTCCAGGGGCATGTGGACTGCACGGCAGTGTGTACGGAGGTCAAGGAACTTGACGGAAGCACATACTTCAAATTCGAGTATGACGTCGAGCCTGAAATGGAGGCCAAAGGCTATACCACGGTCGAGAAAGGCTCGGTGACAGTTAACGGGGTTTCGCTCACTGTGTGTGAGTCGGAGCGCAATTCGTTCAAGGTCGCCATTATCCCCTATACTTTCGAGCATACCAACTTCTGCGATATAAAGGTTGGCAGCAAGGTCAATCTTGAGTTTGACATAATCGGGAAGTATCTTGCCAAGCTGATGGTGAAATAAGCAACTGTTTAAAATTATTTTATACCCACCATTCTCATTATTTTGATATTATGGCGGAAGGATTTTGAACAGTTACTTAGCTGCAATATTTATTAAATAAGGTTGCAGGTATAAGCCATAACGACGGCAAGAACGTTATCGTTAAAGAGTGTTTGACTTGCAGGTAAAGCTAACAGCCGGCGGTTGAAAACCGCTGCTACTACATAGCAGCCGCTACGTATAGAAATTAAAATTAAGATTATAGAATTATGATTAAAGTAAATGTAAAGGACGTGCTCGCAACAGTTAGCGAGGCGACAATAAAGTCATACGACAAGGCAGGTGCCGAGGCACTTGAGAAAGTACACAACGGAACCGGCGCAGGCAACGACTTCCTGGGCTGGGTCAATCTTCCCTCTTCGACACCCGCGTCGCTGATTGAGGATATCGAGAATGTGGCAAAGTCACTCCGCGAGAACTGCGAAGTGGTTGTAGCCATCGGTATCGGCGGTTCGTATCTTGGTGCCAAGGCTGTAATCGAGGCTCTTTCAGACTCGTTTGCCGCTTATCGCCAGAGTGATGCACCCAAGGTGCTTTTCGCCGGCCAGAACATCGGTGAGGATTATCTTTACGAGCTCAAGGACTTCCTGAAAGGCAAGAAGTTCGGCATCATCGTCATTTCAAAATCGGGTACTACCACTGAGCCCGCCATCGCGTTCCGCATGCTCAAGGAGCAGCTCGAGGCTGAACTCGGCAAGGCTGAGGCTTCGAAGCGCATCATCGCCATCACCGATGCCAAGCGCGGTGCACTCCGTCAGCTTGCCACCGAAGAGGGCTACAAGACATTTGTCATCGAAGACAATGTGGGCGGCCGTTTCTCAGTGCTGACTCCTGTAGGTCTGCTCCCCATCGCGGTAGCCGGCTTTGACATCAAAGCCCTTATGGACGGTGCTGTGGAGATGGAGAAAGCCACTGTCGCTGCTGACGACGCCAATCCTTCGTTCCTTTATGCCGTAACACGCAACGCGCTGTACAATGCCGGCAAGAAGATCGAAATCATGGTCAACTACAATCCCAAACTCCATTATTTCGGAGAGTGGTGGAAGCAGCTCTACGGCGAGAGCGAGGGCAAGGACCACAAAGGTATCTTCCCCGCAGCTGTCGACAACTCAACCGACCTTCACTCGATGGGTCAGTGGATACAGGACGGCGAGCGCACCATCTTCGAGACTGTCATCACTGTAGAAGAGCAGAAGCATGAGCTGACAATTCCTTCGGATGACGCCAACCTCGACGGTCTCAACTATATCGCCGGAAAGCGTGTTGACGAGGTGAACAAGATGGCCGAACTCGGTACGCGTATCGCTCATGTCGACGGCGGTGTGCCCAACATGATTGTATCGCTTCCCGCACTTAAGGAGCGTTACCTCGGCCAGTTGATCTATTTCTTCGAGAAGGCTTGCGGCATAAGCGGCTATATCCTCGATGTGAATCCGTTCAACCAGCCCGGAGTCGAAGACTACAAGCGCAATATGTTCGCGCTGCTTGAGAAACCCGGCTACGAGAAGGAGACCGAGGCAATCAAGGCAAGACTGTAAAAAGAATAATCTATAATTTATTAAAGGGCGCCGATGGCGTCCTTTTTTTATGTGGATAGGGAGAGATGTAGGAGTAATAAGCCCAATAAGAGGGTGTTGCATAACTCTGAAAAATGATGCCGGCATGTAGGGACGCACGGTTCGTGTGTCTGCCAACATGTTGATTACCAGGCATCAGGCTCGGACGCACGAGCCGTGCGTCCCTACAACATTAGGTTATGCAACACCCTCTTTATTTTTCAAATTGTGATTTATCAGGGAAATACCTGCTCAAAAAATTTTTGGCGGCTATTCTGTCCATATCGTTACTATATTGGGAATCGTTCATGCAAAATAACATGGGATCGGCTCTCTGAAATTTTTTATAGTGTTTGTGATTGTCGATATGAAATCTGAATGAGATGCGCTGTGATACGTATTGCAGATGTCCGCATTTCGTAGCCAAAAGAACATAAGAATATAAGTTGCGTTGTATATCGGTATTTGACCTCATGTGATTGCTTAAAGTCATATCTATCTCTTTCCCGAAGATATGCCTGGCAAGATTGTAATTGCTCTTGAGGTAAGCGTCGATGTTGTGGTGAGTCCTCCCGTTGTAGTATGTACCAAATATTTTTTCAGTAAGCTTTGCTGCATTATGAATTGTTGTGGAATACATATTTAGCCGCCGCCCCAACACATGCTGCTTGAACCATATATACGGCTTTCTCAATAGCCGATAATTAAGCCGTACGATAGGAAACATCTCGTTTTTGAAGAAATCCGAGGGACTGACAGGTCTGTTGATAAACATATCGTCATTGGCATACAGGAAATGCTCCGACAGGCCGTCAATGCGGTGCAAATGGTGCTCAATTACCATTGAATTGAAGCATGGCAGGCATTTGGCCGGCAGTATTTCCGTGTGGTCTACAATCTGAATTTTCGGATTAGACGTGTCGAGCCACGCGGGAATCTGATTGTCGGTAACAATAAATATTTTCCTAATCCATGGCGCATATCTGTCAATAGAGCGTAAACTGTATTTCAATTCATCGTTGTCGACATAGCGGCCTTTACAATTCTCTTCACTTGCTGTAGTGTCGCCAATGCACGCAATGCGTTTAGCTATCCATTGAGGGTCGTTTCCGTTCACCCAAAGATATACCAAATCAATATCAATCATATAACTGTTTATTTTTGAATTCTACTTTTGATAATTGGGTAATGCTCGATAACGTCATTCAGCGCTTGAGTATTGCGGTCATCTTTTCCTTTGAAATTAATGGTTTTAAGCGATAATTCTTTCGGCTTTCTCAACCCATGCGGCTTGTTGTGACCAAACGGAACCGGGACTACCGGCACACCGTTGGCAACAGCGGCAGCCCATAGCCAGATGTCGTCACAAGTCGGAGCCATCGCCATAAACAATTCGGCATCCGTCATTTCAGGCTTCAACGAACGGGGAGGATACAGCACACCTCCGACACCTGTTTGTAATGTGCTGAAATCCTTATGAATTCTTTTGAACAGGAAATGGTACCATCGGTATTTCTTCCACTTCCGGTACGGGGCGCCCAATTTGATTTGCTTTGCGCGGTGTGCCAGTACCGCATCGGGAATTTGCGAATGAAGTTTCAGCAAATCGCTAAGCATGTGTTTATGGTAGATTACATCATCGTCTACTGTAACAATCACCGCATCGGGGAAATCAATAATTGCAGGAATGAGTTTGCGATATGAGCGGATGTCGCGGTCATAATTTCTGATTTCAAAAATCGGATATTCCTCTTGTAGACGTTTTAATTCCGGAGGAATTCCTGCTTTGCCGAATTGTGAATATGTCAGGTAGAGAATCAGTCTGTCAGGAAGTAATGACCCCCGTAATATAGAAAGGAGTGACTGAACGGCAAAAGTTATAGCTTGTGGAAAGGAAGTCATCGAAACGACGACTTCTGTTTGAGATGTTTTTGGTGTTGACATTGTTCTATTGTTTATGCATCTTCTATATCGTTGAGGTCGTACATCTTGAAATACGACAAATCTATAGTCCTTTGGGTGCCACTTGCCCTTCCGCGAGCCTGCTTCTCGGCAAATTCCTCGTATGAGCGTACGGCATAATGATTGATGCGGATTATGTCAAGCTGTGGCTCGCGGTCACGGAAATGCTTTCTGACGGGCGACATGTGGGAATCGGCTGTTTTGCCGGATATGCGCGAAGCCTCATGACATCCAATCATGTTAAATACCTTACGTGGATTTACAATGCTTTTTACTTGTCGGTTTAAAAAATGATCCGGTCGGGCGTGTCTCTTAAACCGTTCCATCACATTCCCGTCTTCTTTCATTATTTTCCCGCTGCTGCCGTAAATCAGCCAGTTTATTTCCACTGCCGCAAATCCCTCAAACTTCTTCAGGAAATGAGTGATAGATGGCTCCTTTAGCGGGACGATAAACTCGTCCATATCAATAAAAGCTATCCAATGTGCTTCAAAACGGTGTCGTTCAAGACAATCATCGTAAGCAGCCAGTTGCCGTCTGTAGCCCGGGAACCAAGTATATTCAACGATGCCTGCGTCAATATAGGGCTTAAGCACTTCTGTTGTATTGTCATTGCTTTCATTGTCATAGATGTAGAACTTTTCTACACCGTGCCGGTGATGCCAGTCTATCCATTCCTTAAAATATCGGCCTTCATTTTTTGCTATGGTGCAGATTGCCAAGTAACAGCAGGGATATTGCCTGTAATCCCTTAGCTGTTTTAACAATCTGACAGCATTGATTATGCCGTATCTCAAAATACCCCTCCACCTGTTTCTTGTTGGTTTGTGGGGAATAATCCCGGCGATTATTTCGGCAAAAAACTTGTTCATAAATTATAATTCAAAACCGGATTTGTCAGGAAGTATCGTTTGAAAAGCGTCCCTGATATTTTTCATTACAGTGTCATAATGCCGTATGCGCACGTTGTCATTCAGGCAAATGAGAGTGTAAGATTGTCGCTTTATGGCGTTGACCGCTTGCTTCGGACGAAGTATCAAAGGAAACATTCGGGTGTCGTTATACGTATTATATGGTTCAAAATTGCCTTTGCATATCTGCCAGGTACGGAACAACTCCGGCGTATAGTCAGTCATGTCTCGAAATCTGTTGAAAGATGTTGCTGTAAGTTCATCTCCTGCCGCATTCCATACATCTTCAAAGGTAGTTTTCAAATAAGGCTGTGCATTATGGGGCGTACGGAGGGTAATAAACTTGTCGTAAAACTTCATCAGATAGTTCCATCTGGCCTTTAGTCCATAGCTTTTATGGAACCATTTGTCGTGCCATTGTGCCATTACGGTTTTTTTATCAAAGTGACGGTTTATTATATTGATATTGTTCTTTATCCTGACATACCATTGAGACCATGACGGATTATAATCAAAAACTGCAATATCACAAGGAAGTCCGTTGACGAAAAAACGTTCTTGCGTCACATTGTTTATAATGTAAAAATCATCGTTAAAATAAACGAAGTGTTCACTCAATTCGGGAATCAGATGTATATAACGCTCTATTACAACTGAGTTGTAGGTCGGTAAGAATTGTAAAGGTATAAAATCTTTGTGATGTACCAGATGAATTTTCGGATTATTTATGTCAAGCCAGTCGGGTTTCTGACCATTTGTTATAAAATGGATTTTCCTTACCCAAGGCGCAAACTTTTCTACCCCGCGAAACCAATATCTGAGCAACCCGTTGTCTCTGAAACGGGCTTCAGATTTTCCGTTTTTGGAAATATTTCCGCCCATGCTGTATAGGTTGTATTCAGCTTGCCATTTCGGATCGTTCATGTCAACCCATGTAATCACAAAATCAATCTCCATAATAATCTGAAAGGAATTTGGGAATATTAATGCGTGTATTTGTTTCTGGAATATTTAAACCTGTTATGACTCCACAGATAGCATTCAGGCTGCGCTGTTATTTCCTTTTCCAATTGCTGGAAATACAAACGGGTCAGTTCAAAATCAGGCAATGTGGCGGGTGCATCGTGGAGCGGTATAAACTCACATTCATAATAACCGCGTTGTATTCTTCGCACACTCAGGAATAATGCCTCATATCCATAGCGTTTTGTCAACTTTTCAGTACCTGTCAATACCGGGATATTATGGTTCAGAAAGTCGGTATAGTGATTTGACTGACACCTTCTGGGTGATTGGTCTGCTATGAATCCGAAGATATGTGGTATCGGGGCATTGGATATACGGGCTATGGATTTGGCTGTCTTACGCATATCCACTGATATATTGCCGAACCGTTCGCGGATGGATTTGATTGCTTTGTTCACAAAGCTGTTTCGCAGCCGGTGGTAAACAGATACGATGATGGCACTGTTGTCCAACCATAATCCGAAAGACGATACCCACTCCCAGTTTCCGCAATGCCCCATGAAAACGGAGATAGATTTGCCTTGGACAAGCATTCCGTTCACTTTGTCGGCATTGATAAATTTCATTCGTCGCATAATCTCGTCATGGGAAATTGATGACAGTTTACATGTCTCAAATATCATATCTATCAAAAAGTGATAAAATTTCTTTTCGATAGAGACAATCTCTTTGTGCGATATTTCGGGGAATGATTCAACAAGATTGCTGCGCACAATTTTTCTTCGATAGCGAACGATATAGTAGACAGGAAAATACAATATGTCCGATAAAATATATAGCAGCCTGAATGGAATGCGGGAAATAAGTTTTACAATCATTGCCTGTGAGAAATAGTTAATGCATCGTTTTGCCATTCACAAATTTGAGCAATGTTCTTAACTGCCCGGACGATATTTTTGCCAACTACCGTTTCGGATAATTTCAGCCCTCTGTACCGACGGCTGAAAGAAACCGGTAATCCCGACTTTATAGTTTCTATTATGCTGTGCGGATTGCTTTCGTATCCATTACCAAGATAAATGCAGGAACCGTATTGACATAAATCGGCAGGTAATACTACGAAATCCAGAATGAGAACCTGGACGCGTTCCAATCTGGTTGTGTCGTTACATTCGGAATAAAGGACTGAAAAGCCATCAAGTTCATATTTGATTTTATTTAAAATCTCTTCGCTTATCATCGCGGGGACGATGATATATTTTATGTTAGGATTGTTGTTGGCTAAACCGGTTATCAAACGCAAATCATTTTGCATGTCAATTCCCGCGCCTATCACCATGAACTTTTGGTCTATAGTGAATTTATCAAGTATCGGATTGCGGTAGTCAGTTTTTATTTCCGTAACCTCTTTGTCTGTTAATGTATTTAAAGCAGCATCGTTGTCACGCGCCAAACCTGCACTTCGATTGATTATCGGAGTTGCTGCATGGCGTTGCCGAATAAGTCTGCAAAAATTTTTGATTGGCCAAAAGATAGTTTTTGTCATTTATCGTCACAAACTCATCCAATGGCTCCCCAATGAGTATTCTATAATGGTTAAGGCATATATATACAAAAAACGTGGAGCCAATCTGTCACTTGTTCCACGCAGTAAAGGCTCTCGCATTGCCCAGATTGTCGGAACAAGCAACGCTGAAAGCCCCACGAAATTGTATGTCTGCAATTCCAAGACAATAGGTAATAACTACCTAATGTCTCGGAACCGGATACAATTACCGTTTGGGACGTTCCCCGTTGCTTTGTTTTTGACAATCTGTGTTTGAATTTGCGAGATTCTTACTGCGTCAAAACCAAAGCGTCAGTAACGCCTTTATGTATACACATCTTACCCCCGCCCTTACCCTTTCAGGCTTTCAGCAAGGGATAAAACTATGCAAAGATAATAAATTTTCATTATATGGCATTATAGTCCTGATAATTTATGTTGATATCACATCGGTGTGTAGGACTACAAGCGCAATATGTTCGCGCTTCTTTTATATATAATGAGAGCCGGCTACCGTGGGGGAGGCCGGCTCTCATTGTATTGTAGTTATGTGTGGATTATTTTGTGGCTTTTTCGGTTAACTGGAACATTCCGATAATCCAGAGGATAGCGCCAACGAGGGCAGCGATGCCGCCGATTACGGTCAATACACCCAATGTGCCGAGAGTGCTGACTGAGGGAGATATACCAAAAAGGAAGAAACCGAAACCTACCAGAATGCAGCCGATGGCATATACGAGGATGCCGGGGCCGAACAGACTGTTTTCAAGGTTGAGGTGACGCAGCGCAACTGCTATCTTGTTCTTGAACATGATTATTAAAATTGCGGCTGCGATGACGAACAGAGAGGCCAGGACGATAATGAATGAGAAACCTGATACTGAATTGGGATTTACAGCAACTTTGATAATCATGCCGATAATGTTGATTGCAGTTACCATGAAGAGGGTGGTTGCAGCAGCTTTCATTTCGGTTGCGGCCGGATTGCCGGCTTTAGTGAGTTCGTTGGCTGCGGTAAAGAAGCCGTAGCCGATAGCACCTACTGCAAGGCTGGAAATGATGCCGAACACAGAGGAAACGATGGAGAGGAGAGAGAAAACTGCAATTGCCAATGTTGACCAGCATGCAATCTGCCAGCCCAGTTTGTACTGTTGTTGATTCATGATTGTGATGATTATTAATGGTTAAAAAATAGGATATGTCATGTGGTGCAATCCTGCCGTTTTAAGATTATCGGTAAGTTGTTTTTCCATATAGTGTACGTGAGGATTGCCGTATTTCTCCGCCTTTTCAGGAAGGCATGTTGTAGTGTATCTTCGTTATAAAAGTTAAAAAGATTTTAACAGTTGTTTATCCAAAAAAAACATGCAGTCTTGATTATCAGCCAAAGATAGGGAATTTATTATTCAAACTCCTATGGATGTTGTTAAATAATGTTAATCACAAATGGGTGTAAAGCAATTTATATACCCTCGTCAATAGGCGCATGTCCGGCGCCCCTTGCTGGAGAATGGTGGTGGGAGTAATAGCCCAATAGTCCTAATAAGTCCTATTAGCCCTACCGGGCTTATCAGGCTATAATGCGCGGGGGATAATTAGTTTTAGGTAGGGGAGGGGTATTCGCGGGGTGAATTTACTTAAATTTGGGTATTCCCCAAAAGTCGGTTGTGAGGTACTTTTGCAAGTACAAAAATAGACATTTCTGCAACCGATGAGTAAATTCTTTCTGACCATATCTATAATAATTTTTGCAGTGGCAAAGTCGACAGGGACTGATTTTGTCCTTTCGGGCATTGTTACTGACAAGGGAGACGGCGAACCACTGCCGTTTGCCTCGGTGAAGGTGGGGGATGGAAAGGTGGGAACGCATGCCGACGGCGACGGCCGCTGGGCAATCAGGCTTGCCGAAGGAAGATATACGGTCACAATAAGTTATATCGGCTATGCCGACGTGAAGGAAAAAATTGATCTCAGTTCCGACAGGACACTGAATACGGCACTTTCGGCCGGAGGCAATGCGCTTGGCGAGGTGGTTGTGACGGCAAGCGAAAACACGTCGCTGACGTCGGGCTCGCGTATTGACCGCGATGCGATGGCGCATCTGCAGCCTACGAGTTTCACTGACCTGCTCGAACTGTTGCCGGGCAACATTAGCAAGACCCCTGACATGGGGCAGGTCAATTCAATATCGCTCCGCGAAACAGGCTTTTCGTCGCCGTCGGGGTCTACGACGGTTACGGACGATTATGCAATATCGGCCCTGGGCACGTCGTTTGTGGTGGACGGGGCGGCGGTCAATACGGACGCGGCGCTGACACAGGTGCCGGGCGCATCGTCGGGCGACGCCGCCTATGCGCGTACGACGGTGAACCGCGGCGTAGACATGCGCACCATATCGACTGACAACATCGAGAGCGTCGAGGTGATGCGCGGCATTCCGTCGGCAGAGTACGGCAATCTGACATCGGGCGTGGTGAATATACGCCGCATACGCCGGGCCACGCCATGGACCGCGAGGTTCAAGGCCGATGAATACAGCAAACTGTTTTCTTTGGGCAAAGGGTTTGCCATAGGAGAGAAAGGGGATGTCATCAACGCCGATATGGGTTATCTTGATTCAAAAATCGACCCACGCGACAACCTTGAAAACTATAAACGGGTCAATGTGTCGGTGCGTTCGAGGATGCGTCGTGAAAGCAGGCGTGCGGTATACAGCTGGAATATGTCGGCCGATTATACCGGTTCGTTCGATAATGCCAGAGTCGACCCCGACCTGAACCAGCGCAAAATCGACCTGTACGAAAGCCGGTACAACCGTTTCGGCGTGGCGTCCGATCTGACCGTGACATTGCCGCAACTTGCGTGGATAGAGTCGGCGGGAGTAAATGTCTCGGCCAATTACACTTCCGACCGCCTTACCCGCCGGAAGCAGGTGACACCGAACGGAACGCCTCTGGCGCCGACCTCGATGGAGGAGGGTGTGCATGACGGACGTTATCTGCTGTCGCCGTATCTGGCCGATTTTCTGAGTGACGGGCGTCCGGTGGATGTGACGGCAAAGGCGCATGCGGCCGGTTCGCTGTCAAAAGGAGTGTGGCTGCACAAATACAAGGCGGGAGTTGAATATACTTTTGCAAAGAATTACGGACGGGGGCAGGTGTATGACCTGCTTAAGCCGTTGTCGGGCGGATGGACAGCACGTCCGCGCGCATTCAGCGACATCCCTGCGCTCAACACCGTGTCGGCATATCTGGAGGACGGAGTGACAGTGCTTGCGGGAGAGAGCAGGCTGCAGGCTCAGGCGGGTGTGCGCATGATAGTGCTGGCCGGGCTCGACAGCCGCTATTATCTGTCGGGACGACCGTATTTCGACCCCCGCGTGAACGCCGAATGGACATTCCCGTCGTTCACCGTCAATTCGCTTCCGATGACATTCACTGTCGGAGGCGGCTATGGCCTGACCACACGCATGCCGACGATTGACTATCTGTTCCCGCAGGTGCATTATGCCGATTTCGTGCAGCTCGGATACTATGACGTGCGTAATCCGGAGGAATATTCAAGGGTCAACCTGCGCACGTATATCACCGACCCCACCAACTATGAGCTCCGAGCCGCCCGCAACCGCAAATGGGAGGTGCGTCTGGGCATGACATGGGGCAAGAACCGCCTGTCGGTCACATATTTCGAAGAGCGCCTCAGGTCGGGATTCCGCTATTCGGCGGTCTACGACACCTATACCTACCGCCGTTATGACGCCTCGGCCATCGACCCTTCGGCTCTGACCGGGCCTCCGTCGCTCGACAACCTGCCTTACGCCGACCGGACGATACTCGACGGCTACAGCAGGGTGACAAACGGCACCCGCGTCGACAAGCAGGGGGTGGAGCTGCAGCTGACCACCGCGCGATGGCAACCGCTGCGCACGGCGCTGACCGTGACCGGCGCCTGGTTCCACACCATCTACTCCAACTCACAGATGCTCTACAAGCCGGTGAATACCGTTGTGGGCAGCACGTCGGTGAGCGACCTCTATGTCGGACTTTACGACACGACCGACGGCCGTGCCAACGACAGGTTTTCGACCAGTTTCATGTTTGACACCCAGATACCGCGGTGGGGACTGATTTTCACCACCACCATACAGAGCACGTGGTGGACGAAACAGCGCCGCCTTGAAGAAAACCCGATGCCGGTGAGCTACCTCTCGGCCGCCGACGGCCGGCTGCATCCTTTCACCGAGGCCGACGCACAGGATCCGATGCTGCAGCATCTTGTCAATTACTACAGCCCCGCGGTGTTCGAGACGCAGCGCGTGCCGATGGCGATGTATGTCAATCTGAAGGCAACCAAACAGATAGGCCGCCGGCTAAGGATTTCGGCGTTTGTCAACCGCATCCTCGACTGTCTGCCCGACTACTATACCAACAGCGGACTTAAAGTGCGCCGCACGTCGGAAGCTTACTTCGGCATGGAGGCTACGGTGACATTATAGAAGCATAAAATATTTAAATCAAATTATAAACAAATAATAAACAACCGACAGATGAAAATCGCAAAATTTATCCTTGCAGCCGCCCTGCTCGGCGGCATGTCAGTGCAGCTGACATCATGCTCCGACGATGACACCCCCGTGGCGTACTATCCGGTCAGCGTCACCGTCAACCTGCCCGAGGAAATCACTTCGGCTACCATCCTCGACGAGGAGTACCTGTTTAAAAACGTATCGACCAACGAGGTCAAGAGATTCACATCGGCAGCCGACATAGAACTGACCGAGGGCCTCTATGACATCACATACACAGCGCATGTGCTGATGGCCAACGGCGTCGAGACGACAATGCGTGCCATGTCGCAGAGTGTCAGGATTACGTCCGGCGAGAATGCCGTCAACCTCACCGCCTACAACACCATCGAGGCCGACGACCTGATCATCGCCGAGGTATTCAACACCGGAACCACCAACGCCACCGGCGCGCAGAACCGCGACAGCTACATCAAGCTCTACAACAACACCGACAAGGTGATTTATGCCGACGGTCTGACCCTGTTTGAATCGGACTTCTCGACTATTCAGAAATATGACTACACCCCCGATGTGATGCCTACCCATGTGGTGGTGCGCACGCTTTTCACCGTTCCCGGCGACGGCACCCGGTTCCCGGTGCAGCCCGGCGAATATTTCCTGATGTGCGACCGTGCCAACCGGGCGTCGGAAAACTCGTTCGACCTTACGCATGCCGATGTGGAGTGGTATGACGAGTCGCAGGTGGCCTCTCAGCAGGATACCGACAATCCCGATGTTCCCAACATGGACAAGGTGTTCAGCTATTCGCGTTCAATCACCATCCTCGACCAGTCGCAGCGTGCGTTCGGTATTGCCCGTCTTGGAGTATCGGCCGAGCAATTCCTTGAAGATTATGCATATACCGCGACCTATGACCTTGTAACGGCAGCGGGGGCGTTCACAATGACCAAAAAGGACTGCTACAAACTTCCCAACGAATGGGTGGTTGACGTGGTTAATATCTCGCCCCGCGACAATTATGTGTGGAACGTGACCTCTCCGGCTCTTGACTGCGGGTGGAGCTATGTGGCACAGAACTCGTCGGACAAGACCCGTTTCTTCAAGGGTATACGCCGCAAGATGCTCTATCTGAACGAAGCAGGCAACCCCGTATTCAAGGATACCAACAACTCGACAGAAGACTTCAACGCCCGTGTGACTCCGTCGGAAATCGAACTTCAGGGAACTGCAATCGACGCTGACGGCACACCTTGCACCACACGCACTTATGATGGCGTCACCCCGATAAAATGAAAAAATCAACGGTAATAATACTGATGGCGCTCGCAGTGGCTGCCCCGGCTTCAGGGCTGGAGGCAGACACTGCCGCTGTCGTGACGGTGGCACAACGTATCGCGCGGCATTCAGACATGATGCGCACGATGGCCCGGGAGGCGTACGACAATCCGGCCGTCAGGCAATGGGAACAGCCGTATGACTACAGCGCTATTTCGGCGGACTATGACTACAGCGGCGGCAACCGTGCCGTCGACGTGCAGCGCGGCAAGGGCTCTGCGGCGTGGGGTTTTACGGCCGACAGCTGCATAAAGCACAAGTCGTCGACGCTATGGGGGAGCGCATCCTACCGCAACGGACGCCGGCGCGGCGTGTGCTGGAACGAAAGTTCTGACGCCGACATGATTTATCCCTATTTCACCGCCGATTCGATTGGCGGCGACATGCGTATGGAGACATACAGCTTTGCCGGGGGATATGCCGACCATAACGACCGCTGGGCGTGGGGCGCATCGGCATCCTACGACGCCGGACTTTATTACCGTAATGTCGACCCCCGTCCGCGCAATACGACCGGACGCCTTGACATCGCCGCGGGGGGAGCCGTACGCATCGGCAACTCCGACTACCATGCCGGCATTTCGGCCGGTTACCGCAAGTACAAGCAGTCGTGCGATATCGAGTTTGTCAACGAGTTGAGCGACAACCGGATATGGCATCTGACCGGACTCGGAACCCATTACGAGCGTTTTGCCGGACTCGGATACAGCCATTACTACAACGGTCACCGGTGGGGCGCTACGGCCAATCTGTTTCCGTCGTCGCGCCGCGGTGCGGTGGCGTCGGTAGAGGTCACATCGTTCAGATTCGACCATATACTGACCGCGCTCAACAAGCTTCCACTACAGTCGGCGACCGACAACCGGCTGTCGGCCTCTGCGGGGTGGCTGGCTCCGGGGCGCGTGCATGATTTCGCCGCCACGGTGTCGCTGACCCACGGAAAACGCATCGGTTCGGAGAACATCTTCGGCGATCCGGCTGCGAGTATATATCCTCAGCTCGGCTCATTGAGCCTCTACCGCCACATTGTGACCGAGGCCGGCGTCAATCTCCTGTGGCAGTGGCGTCCGGAGAGGTCGGCATTGCTGTCGGTCAATCCCCGGGTGGAATGGAACCGCAGCGACGAGTCATACGCCGACCCGCATCGACGGCTGCTGCTGTCGTCGGTCGCGCCCGCAATCACCGTCAAGGGGGCGCGCACTATCGGCGGGGCGTGGCACGCGGCAGTGTCGGTCGATGTGGCATGCACGCTTCCTGTCGACAATATCTGCGAACTCCCTTACAACGGCAGCATACCCGCAGGGATGCAGTCGACCGATATACGGCGCTACGACATATTGTCGCGCAGCCACACACTGGCGGGAGTCCGCGCCGACATCTCGCGTGCGGTCAGCGACCGCTATGCCCTGGGCATCTCTGTCTCCTATTTCCGAAGCAGCTACACTCAAGGTGTGCATGCCGACTGTGTCGATGCTTCGCTTTCATTTATTTTTTAAGTAACAAATATGAAAAGACTGAATATATTTATCGTGCTCCTCGGACTGCTGTCTTTTGCCGCGGGAGCATCCCGACTCAATAAACTGCCCGTCGATGCCGATGTGCGCATCGGCACGCTTCCCAACGGACTTACATATTACATACGCCACAATCAGACGCCTGCCAACTGTGCCGATTTCTTCATCGCGCAGCGTGTAGGCTCGGTCAACGAAGAGGAGAACCAGCGCGGACTTGCGCATTTTCTGGAGCACATGTGCTTCAACGGCACCAGGCATTTTCCCGGCAACTCGCTTATATCGTACCTGGAGTCGATAGGAGTGAAATTCGGTGCCAATCTCAATGCCTATACTTCGACCGACGAGACGGTCTACAATATCTGCGACGTGCCGACCGCGCGTCAGTCGAGTCTCGATTCGTGCCTGCTGATATTGCGCGACTGGAGCCATGACCTGACGCTTGCCGATGCCGATATCGACGCAGAGCGCGGTGTGATAAAAGGGGAGTGGCGTCAGCGTCAGGGCACGGCCAACAACCGTATGCTTGAAAAAGCGGCCCCGGTTGTCTACGGCAATTCGATTTACGGCCGCCGTATGCCGATAGGGTTGGTGTCGGTGGTGGAAAACTTCCCCTACGACGCTCTCCGCGATTACTACAAACGGTGGTATTATCCCGAAAACCAGTGCGTAATCGTGGTCGGAGATGTCAATCCCGACGTGATTGAGGCGAAAATAAAGGAACTGTGGGCCGATGTGGAGCGCCCCTCTTTCAATGTGACGCCCGAAAAGGCTGTTGTGCCCGACAATGACAAAATCATAGCTACAGTGCAGTCAGACCCCGAGCAGGTCACCCCCGTGGTGCAGATATTCATCAAGCACGACAATCTGCCCGACAGCGATGTCAACACAATCAACGAGCTCCGTCGCGAACTCGCCCGCGACCTTGTCGTGGACATGCTTGCCGAGCGTCTGACCGACCTCGAGACTTCAACCGGCACGCTGATGTCGAATGTCGGCATCGGCGACCGTCAGTTCCTACTGTCGCGTTCGCGCGACGCGCTGATGGTGCGCGCCGTCACCACGACCGGACGTGAGGCCGAATGTGTCAACGCCCTCGCCGCGGAGCTCCGCCGCGCCGCCCTGTACGGATTTACAGATACGGAAATTCAGCGGGCCAAGCTTGACGAACGCGCCAGACTCGACCGTCAGTTCACCGGCCGCTCCAAGACCACCAATACGCAGTATGCCAGGGTTTATGTGCGTCATTATCTCGACGGAGGGGCGCTTCCCTCGCAGGAGCAGTATTATAAGATGATGAAAGGTGTGTTGGGGCAGGTCGGCCTTCCCCAGGTCAACGACTATATCCGTTCGGTTGTCCGTCCCGACTGCGCCAATGTGGTGCTTATCGCATATCTTCCCGGCAACAATGAGGTAGAGCTGACCGACGCCGCTCTTGCCGATGCGTATGCTTCGGTCGACGAGTCGGCGCTCGTACCCTACACGGTGCATGACCTCGGCAAACCGCTGCTTGCCCAGATGCCTGTAGCCGGTTCGATAGTGGCCGAGGAGACCGACAGCCTCTTCGGTTCGACGGTATGGACACTGTCAAACGGCATACGCATGCATATCAAAAAGACTTCCTACAGCCCCGACCAGGTGCTGGTGGCGGGATATTCTCCCGGCGGTTTTTCGGCCGGATACAATCCCGGGCTGGCTCCTGAGTACCATCTGGTAAACGACGTCCTGGCTGCCGGCGCCTACGGCGGACATACCGCCACCGACCTGCGCCGTATGACGGCCGGAAAGAGTGTGCGTGTCGATGTCTCGATTGACAATATGGAGGAGCGCATACTCGCCTCCACGACGGCTTCGGATATGGAGACCGCGATGCAGTTGATCTACCTCAAGGCCACTCAGCCCGAACGCGATGACCAGGCTTTCAGTTCAATTATCGAAAACCACCGCATGAAGCTGTCGTCGCAGAATAGCAACCCGACGTTCACCATGGCCGACTCAATCCACTATTATGTTTATGACCGCCACCCTCTGGGCGCAAAGCTCAGCAAGGATGACCTTGACAAGGTGAGCTATGACCGTATCATCGCAATGCACCGCGATCGTTTTGGCGACATGACTGACTTCGACTTTTATATTGTGGGCGATTTCGATACCGACTCGCTTCGTCAGCTTGTCGAGCGCTATGTCGCGTCGCTTCCCGCTGCCGGACGCCGTGAGAAGCCGCAGGATATCGGTTATCATTATATCCGCGGGCGTCAGCATAAGCGATTCACCACTCCGATGGAGACCCCGCAGACCATCGCATATACGTTCTACAACAGTCCGTGTGAATACAATCTGACAAACGTAATCAAAGGTCACGCGTTCGGAAGTCTCGTGCAGTCGGCTCTGCTCAAAGACTTGCGCGAGGACCGTGGCTGGACCTACTCCATAAAGGCTCACGGCGGTGTAGGGGCAGGCATGAACGGCGACGACCCCTCCAATTTCATCATGCCGGTGTATATCCGTGTCGCTCCCGAAAACGCCGACTCGACATTCGCTATCGTGGCCGAAACGGCCGACAGCCTTGCCGACCCGGCCAATATATCTGATGACGATTTGCTGAAAATAAAGCAATATATGCTTAAATCGTATGCGCAGAACATCGAGAACAATAGCTACTGGGTAACGGTGCTTCGCATGTTTGACAAGTTCGGCCGCGACATGCACAACGGCTACACCGGGATTGTCGAGAGTCTGACCCCGGCCGACGTGGCGGCTTTCGCCGCTGAAACAGTGGTTCCCGCCAATCGTGTGCAGCTTGAAATGTCACCTGCCGAATAAAATGCAGCATGAATAAACATAAAGAAGCCGCGGCCTTGCAGTCGCGGCTTCTTGCATATATCAATGGCGAGAGGTGTATTATTTTTATTTTATGACACATTAATTCTATACAGGAAAATACGATAATATTAATTTTGCACCATATTCCCCTTAATGACCATGGAAAATAAAGTTATGTTAGGAAAGGTGTCCTGTGTTGCTACAGGAATGGCTTCAAGCCATACGACTACGCGCATCGCGTGGCTCGACTGGCTGCGCGCGATGGCGTGCCTTATGGTGATAATGGTGCATGCATGCGAGTGTGTATATTCCAATGATTATTCATTTAGTTTCGCTGATTCAGCCAGTCTGTGGAGCGTTATGTTGATAAGCGGGCTGATGAGGCCGGCTGTGCCGTTGTTTTTAATGGCTTCGTCATTCTTGTTGTTGCCGATGAAAGGCAGTGTGTCGACATTCTTCAAGCGCAGATTTACGAGGGTGGCTGTCCCGTTTGCCGTGTGGCTGGTGTTGTACGCGGTCTTGCCTGCAGCTTGGGGCGAATGGGACTGGAGTCAGTCGCTGGACAATCTGCAGACGGTATGGATCAATTTCAATCCTCGAGGGTCGCATCTGTGGTTTATCTATATGCTACTCGGCGTTTATCTTATAGCGCCTATAATCTCACCATGGCTTAAAAATGTGTCTCGTCGACAGGAAGAATTTTATCTTGGAATATGGTTTTTGACTACCTTCTCATGGCATTTGCATGAATATGTCGGTGATGTGGCAGGTGAGTGCTGGTGGAATCCATATCCTACGTTCTACTATGTGTCAGGAACATTTGGGCTCGTGCTCCTTGCGCATTACATAAGGACTTATGTGGACTGGAGTGTGAAGAAAACACTTATGGTGGCGATACCATGTATGGTTATCGGCTATGCATTTTGTGTGGGATGGTTCTATTATCAGTCGGATGTTGCCGAAGAGGTGCGTATCCTTGAATTGAGCTGGCAACCTTCGTCTTTCGCTCCGGCAATAATGAGTTTCGGTGCATTTCTGCTCATACGTATGATACGGATTTCAGAAGGCCCTGTATATGGTGTCGTGCGTCATATTTCGGCTATGAGCTATGGCATATATCTAATGCACATGATGCTGTTGCCGGCAGTGTTTGAGATGTATTCCGGACTCAACATGCCAGTCTATTGTGTGATACTTGCCACAGCCCTGACAACTTATATGGTATGCTTTGCAATCACTTCAGTAATTTCGCGTCTGCCATTTGGAAAATATATAGTTGGTTAATTGTTGATAAGTGTTAAATATTTCGGCCGCATGAACTTTATCTTCGTGCGGCCGTTTTACATGTACATAGCAGAATTACTTTTTCCATTGCAAGAAATGTGATAATGATTGGTTTAAAGCATAGAGGCTTCCGTGAGGCGGCCTCTTTCTTTTTTTCTGTGCGTCAGAAATGCGGCGAGGAGTTATCTCAAAAAGTAGGGACGCACGGCTCGTGTGTCCGGATGTTATGTCTTGATAACCAAGATATTGGCGGACGCACGGACCGTGCGTCCCTACAATGTGAATGGCAGCAACGCCTTCAATGCAACGCGGGAATTATTATATTGCTAAGTACTGTTATTTCAGCTTGAGCCGTTTGTTTTTTGAAAAAAGCAGGAGCCGGCATCTGATGTCAAAATTTTACGTCAGGCTTTTCATGCAAATTTTGCGTCACGAAAATAGCACAATTGCATCTTTGACGTGAAAAATGAAACACAAATAAGAATGTTGACAAGAAATTAGTACAAAATGGCACAAAAATGATATGATTTTATGGCATCGTCGTGTAATTTTGTCATCGAAAACAAATACTGACCCACTTACGCAATTTCATGCATAGAAAAAATGAAATCCCGGTTTTGCAGCAGATGTACCGATGGTTTCATAACTTTTAACAAATCAGGTTAAAGTCATAATATAAATCAAGGTTTTACAACGATAGTTGCCGGAGTGTCGTGAGATTACCGGCTTAAAGGAAACAAGGCGACGTGAGTCAGCTTTCGACTTTGTCAATATGGTATATTGACCTCATGATTTAAGGTAGAAGATTGTGAACGACGTGAGTCGGACGCATGATTATGAACCGCAGAGGAAGCGATGCTTCCCATGCATATCAATCTTGAAATATTTTTCTAAGTAGAGAAGCGCCTTCTTGCCACGGAGGCGCTTCTGCTATCCGGGGATATACGTGATTGAAAATTATGTGTTAAAACATGTTAAGTTTTCTCGTTGCGTGAACTTTATTGTCGTGTGTCCGTTTTACATATACATAGCAGAATTACTTTTTCCATTGCAAGAAATGTGATAATGATTGGTTTAAAGCATGAGGCTTCCGTGAGGCGGCCTCTTTCTTTTTTTATAACTAAATCAAACAGATTTGGTTATATTTACGTTACATTTAAAAATGCAGGCTCAACGCCCTGCAACGGATAAATCAAAATCTCTCCGCCATGAATGCTTCGACTGTCAATAATATCAACGAAGAGCTCAACGCCTCTCTGGGACGTATGGAGCTGGACAATATAATGGTGCTGGCCTCGCCTCACGCCAATTCGTCGGAGGTGCTCTATATGCTGATGCCGGTCACGATGCGTCTGCGCACGCTCCAGCAGTGGTCGGCGCGCCACGGCTGCAACATCGTGGCGGTGTCGGGATTTGATTGGGACAACGACATGACGCCGTGGAGCGCTCCCAACATATCGCTGTCGCGCCCGCCTTTCATGGGCCACGCTGAGTCGTTTCTACATTTGCTCACCAATCACATACTTCCTGCCGCCGAGGAGGCTCTCGGTCTGGACTGCGGCGTAAGGCGCACTCTGGGCGGAATATCACTCTCCGGCCTGTTTACGCTCTGGGCATGGCTCGTCGACAATCATTTCTCCAACATTGGCAGCATTTCCGGCTCGTTCTGGTATGACGGCCTCGTCGACTGGGTCGACCGGCACGTCTGTCACAAGGAGGGGAAAGCATGTTTCTCGGTCGGTATGCTCGAAGGGGGCACCAACGGCAACGCCCGTTTTGCCAATATACAGGAGGATACCCGCCATGTGGTCGGGAGTCTCGGACGGGCCGGTATCGACGCCAGGCTACAGCCGACCCCCGGCAACCATTTCGCTCCTGTCTATCCGCGGGTTGAGGCGATGCTCGACATGCTCTATTCTCCCGCCGGCTGACGCGCCATTTCCCGCGGCGACGGCAAATTTGTTGTAGTCAGGCGGCAGGCAGGGACTATTATTGCTAAAATTTCTTTAATTGTTGGTCAATTTGATTTTAATCTGTATATTTGCTTCATTGTAAAGCATTTTTACAGACTAATCCAATTAACCGTATATATGAAATTCAAATCCATCATTATGCTTACTGCCGCCGGTACGGTCGTGCTTACCGGTTGCTCGAAGAAGCTAAATCAGTTCAGCGCCGACTATTTTGACGTAAACCCCGAGCCGCTTGAAGTTGTCGGACAGCGCGTTCCCGCCACCGTCACCGGCCATATCCCCGCAAAATTCTTCGTGAAGAACGCCGAAGTGACCGTTACCCCCTACCTCACCTTCGACGGTCAGGAAGTCGCTTCGCAGTCCTATCGTTTCCAGGGCGAGAAGGTGCGCGGCAACAATCCCGTCATATCTTTCGAGCAGGGCGGCACCGTCACCATCCCCGTGGTGTTTGACTATCAGCCCGCAATGAACAAGAGCGAGCTCGAGCTTGCATTCATCGTAGTGCAGGGCAACAAGCAGTACGTGCTTCCCCGCGTCAAGGTAGCCGACGGCCTGGTGGCCACGGCGGCTCTTGCCGATGCGTCGACCGTGAGCGCAGCGATAGCTCCCGATGCATTCCAGCGCATCATCAATGAAAAATACGCTGCCGACATCCGCTTCCTCATCAACCAGTCCAACCTGCGTCAGAGCGAACTCTCTTCCGAAGCGGTCAAAAACCTCAATCAGGAGATTGTCAACGCCAATGCCGCTCCCGACCGTCAGATTGAAGAAATCAACATCTCGTCGTACGCATCGCCCGAAGGTGCCCTCGACCTGAACACCCGCCTTGCCGAGAACCGCGAGAAAGTCACTACCGAATATCTCCGCAAGCAGCTCACAAAGGATAAAATCACCGACTTCGGCGAACTCACCGCGCAGTTCACCGCCGAGGACTGGGAAGGCTTCCAGCAGCTCGTAGCCGCTTCCGATATCGCCGACAAAGAGCTTATCCTCAATGTGCTTTCACGCTTCAAAGACCCCGAAGAACGCGAGCAGCAGATACGCAACCTCTCGTCGATTTTCGACCAGCTCGCCGACCAGATTCTTCCCCAGCTGCGTAAATCACGCATCACTGCCTCTATCAACATCATCGGCAAGAGCGACGAGGAAATACAGCAGATCTACAAATCAAATCCCAAATCGCTCACTGTCGACGAACTCCTCTACGCTGCCACTCTCACCGACAGCCCCGCAGAGCGACTCGACATCTACAACACAACGGCCTCAATCTATCCCAACGACTACCGCGCATTCAACGACCTCGGCGTAGTGCAGTATGCCACAGGTGACTACGATGCCGCCAAAGCCAATTTCGCCGCTGCATCGCGTCTCAATCCCTCGGCCGCAGAGCCTCAGATGAACCTCGGTCTCATCGCCCTTCTCAAAAAGGATTACCGTCAGGCCAACCAGAAGCTCGGCAACGCTGCCGGACTCGATGAAATCGGCGGTGCGCTCGGCACATACTACATCATGACAGGCGACAATGCCGCTGCCGTCAAGGCGTTCGGCAACACCAAGTCAAACAACGCCGCCCTTGCCCAGATTCTCACCAAGGACTACAGCAAGGCCAAGTCGACTCTCGCCGGCATCACCAACCCCGACGCGACAACTTACTATCTGCTCGCAATCCTCGGTGCCCGCACCAACAACGACCAGATGATAAGCACCAATCTCCGTCAGGCCGCCAAGCTCGACAAGAACATGATCAAACGTGCAAAGAACGACCTCGAATTCTCAAACTTCAACATCAGCTCTATTTTCTAATTGCCACGACTGATGTCTGAGAAACTGTTTAAATTTATATGATACGGACTTTGAGATGGATTGTCGGATTGATTTTTGTTTGTGATGAGGGAGCGTAGCCGTAGCTACGTGACTGAAGAATAAACAAAAAGACACCGACAAGACGCTCAAAGGCAAAGTGATATGAATTTTAAACAGTTTCTGAAACCCGATAATGCAGCTCTCCGGCATGCAGGATACACAATCCGCATGTCGGAGAGTCTCATATAAGCATAGATTTCATAAACATAGATTTCAATCAAATCAAGCCAACAATCGCAATGGGAAAAATCAAAGATATGTCGGTGACGATAGCCGGCGATAAGTTTTTTGATATATTTATAACGATAATAATTCTTGTCAACTCGATGTTGATCGGAGTGCAGACCACCCAGAGCAACCACACAATTGAGCTTATACAGCGTATCATTCTGTATATATTTACATTCGAGATAACCATACGGTATATAGCCGCAAAAGACAACAGAAGTTTCTTCAGTGACGGGTGGAATATCTTTGACCTGTCGCTGGTGCTGATAGGCTGGATACCCGAATCGATGTTTGAAAGCGCATCCACACTGATGGCATTGCGGGTGCTGAGAGTGTTCCGCGTGCTGCGCCTGCTGCGCACGGCCAAAGAGATAAAGGTCATTGTGGCCGTTTTGCTCAAATCGATGAAATCGATGCTCTACAACTGTCTGTTGTTTATGATATTCGTCTATCTGTATGCCGTGGCCGGAGTGTCGATGTTCCGGCTCCCCGATCCGGCGACACTGCAAGGCGAGGAACTGCAGCGTTATGAGCAGCTTATGACTCAGGCACCCAACTCGCCTGCCAATTCTCCCGACCCGTTCGGCTCGATCGGTGAAGGCATTTTCACACTGTTCCGCGCGCTGACCGGAGAAGACTGGACCGACCTGCGATATAATCTCATCACAGCAAGCGAACTTGGCGTCGTCAACATAAACCCGACAATCATCACAGGCTTCTTCGTGTCATGGTTCTGTATCTCGGCATTCCTGTTGCTCAACCTTGTCACCGGAGCCGTAATCAACAACTACCAGTTGGCGATAGAAGAGGCGAGCCGGCGCAAGCGCAAGACACAGACTGTCGAGGGCGACGACGGTGAGGAAGCCGGCTCCACGGCACCCGACACCGGCACAGACGCCCCCGTCATGGCCGCCAACGAGTAATTCTGACGTGTCTCTGTTTCCACGAATTGCAAATCACTGCTGATGAATTGTTAATTCGGACTATATGACATAAAAAACGGTTAAATTTTTGATTATCCGCGATAAAATAGTTACTTTTGCGGTCGCGGGATTACCGTCCGTAATCCCCGGCCACGCCCCTGCATGATGCATCATTATCCGTGCAACGGCTGCGGGCGGCGCAAAATGAGAAAACACAAATTTAAAACAATAGATTACAAATTATGAGCAAAGAAAAGAAATTCTTGACTTGTGACGGTAATCAGGCAGCGGCGCATATCTCGTATATGTTTAGCGAGGTAGCCGCTATCTATCCCATCACCCCCTCTTCAACCATGGCTGAATATGTTGACGAATGGGCGGCAGCCGGTCGCAAGAATATATTCGGCGAAACTGTACTCGTACAGGAAATGCAATCGGAAGGCGGCGCAGCCGGTGCAGTGCACGGTTCGCTCCAGGCCGGTGCCCTGACCACAACATATACCGCATCGCAGGGTCTCCTCCTGATGATACCCAACATGTATAAGATTGCCGGCGAGCAGCTCCCGTGCGTGTTCCACGTTTCGGCCCGTACGCTCGCTTCTCACGCGCTTTCTATCTTCGGCGACCACCAGGACGTAATGTCGGTTCGTCAGACCGGCTTCGCAATGCTTGCCGAAGGCTCCGTACAGGAAGTAATGGATCTGTCAGGCGTGGCACATCTCGCCACCATCAAGAGCCGCATTCCTTTCGTTAACTTCTTCGACGGATTCCGTACATCTCACGAAATCCAGAAAATCGAAGTTATGGACCAGGAAGACCTCAAGCCCCTTCTTGACCTTGAGGCTCTCGCCGACTTCCGTGCACGCGCACTCAATCCCGAAGCTCCCGTAGCACGCGGTATGGCCGAGAACGGCGACGTATTCTTCCAGCACCGCGAGTCATGCAACAAACAGTATGACGCTGTGCCCGAAATCGTTGAGGAATACATGAACAAAATCTCAGCTATCTGCGGACGCAAATACGGCCTGTTCAACTACTACGGCGCACCCGACGCCGACCGCGTCATCATCGCCATGGGTTCTGTAACCCAGGCCGCTCAGGAAGCTATCGACTACATGATGGCCAACGGCGAAAAGGTAGGTCTCGTTTCAGTTCACCTCTATCGTCCCTTCTCGGCAAAGCACTTCCTCGCTGCTGTTCCCGCTTCGGCAAAACGCATCGCTGTGCTTGACCGCACGAAAGAGCCCGGTGCCAACGGCGAGCCTCTCTACCTCGATGTAAAAGAATGCTTCTATGGCAAAGCCGATGCCCCCCTCATCGTAGGCGGCCGCTACGGTCTTGCTTCTAAAGACACCACTCCCGCGATGATAATCTCGGTCTACGAGAACCTCGCGCTCCCCACTCCCAAAGACCACTTCACCGTAGGCATCATCGACGACGTGACCTTCACTTCGCTTCCCCCGGTAGAAGAAATGGCACTTGGCGGAAAGAGCACTTATGAAGCCAAATTCTATGGCCTCGGTGCCGACGGTACGGTAGGTGCAAACAAGAACTCGGTGAAAATCATCGGTGACAACACCGACAAATACTGCCAGGCATACTTCGCCTACGACTCAAAGAAGTCAGGCGGTTTCACCTGCTCGCACCTCCGTTTCGGCGACGAGCCCATCCGTTCGACATATCTCGTCAACACCCCCAACTTCGTGGCATGCCACGTTCAGGCATACCTCCACATGTATGACGTGACACGCGGTCTGCGCGACAACGGAACCTTCCTTCTCAACACCATCTGGGAAGGTGAGGAGCTCGCCAAAAACCTCCCCGCAAAGGTTAAGAAATATTTCGCCGACCACAACATCTCGGTTTACTATATCAATGCGACCAAAATCGCACAGGAAATCGGTCTGGGCAACCGCACCAACACCATTCTCCAGAGCGCATTCTTCCGCATCACCGAAGTTATCCCCGTCGACCTCGCCATCGAGCAGATGAAGAAATTCATCGTCAAGTCTTACGGCAAGAAAGGTCAGGACGTGGTCGACAAGAACTACGCTGCGGTTGACCGCGGCGGTGAATACAAACAGCTCGCCGTTGATCCCGCATGGTCTAACCTCGCTGTCGAGGCTGCCGCTGCTAACGACGACCCCGAATTCATCAACCGCATCGTCCGCCCCATCAACGCTCAGGACGGCGACCTTCTCAAGGTCAGCGACTTCGTCGGCATCGAAGACGGCACATGGCAGCAGGGCACTGCCGCTTACGAAAAGCGCGGTGTGGCAGCATTCGTTCCCGAATGGATTGCCGACAACTGTATCCAGTGTAACAAGTGCGCCTACGTTTGTCCTCACGCCGCTATCCGTCCCTTCGTGCTCGACGAGGCTGAGATGAACGCTTCGCCCGTCAAAGCAGCTCTCCCCGCCATCGGAAAGACATTCACAGGCATGAAGTTCGTGCAGGCCGTCGACGTTCTCGACTGTCTCGGCTGCGGCAACTGTGTTGATGTATGTCCCGGCAAGAAGGGCGTGAAGGCTCTCGAAATGAAACCCCTCGAGACCCAGCTCGCAATGCAGCCCGAATGGGATTACTGCGTGAAGCACGTAGCTTCAAAGCAGCATCTCGTCGATGTCAAGGCCAACGTCAAGAACAGCCAGTTCGCGACTCCGCTCTTCGAATTCTCAGGCGCTTGCTCTGGTTGCGGCGAGACTCCCTATGTCAAACTCATCTCGCAGCTCTACGGCGACCACGAAATGGTGGCAAACGCTACCGGCTGCTCGTCGATCTACTCAGGTTCAGTACCCTCGACTCCCTATACCACCAACCAGAAAGGCCACGGTCCCGCATGGGCCAACTCGCTCTTCGAGGACTTCGCCGAATTCGGTCTCGGTATGTCGATTGCAACAGAGAAGATGGTTGCGCGTCTTGAAGGCTATATGAAAGCTGCCCTCGAATGCGACAAATGCTCTGACGAAATCAAGGCTCTCGCTTCGAAATGGCTTGAAAATCGCAACGACGCTGCCGCCACCCGCGAAGTTGCCGACGCTATCGTGCCCCTCTGCGAGGCATGCGCATGCGACATCTGCAACAACATCGTCGCTCTCAAAGGCTACATCGCAAAACGTTCGCAGTGGATTATCGCCGGCGACGGTGCAGCTTACGATATCGGCTTCGGCGGTCTCGACCACGTGCTCGCATCAGGCAAGAATGTCAACGTGCTCGTGCTCGACACCGAGGTTTACTCCAACACCGGCGGCCAGTCGTCAAAGGCTACTCCGCTCGGCGCAATCGCCAAATTCGCCGCTTCAGGCAAGCGTATCCGCAAGAAAGACCTCGGCCTTATCGCCACTACCTACGGCTACGTTTACGCCGCACAGGTAGCGATGGGCGCCGACAACGCTCAGACCCTCAAGGCCATCCGCGAGGCTGAGGCTTACGACGGACCTTCGATCATCATCGCTTACTCTCCCTGTATCAACCACGGTCTCCGTGCCGGCATGGGACACTCACAGTTCGAAGAAGTCAAAGCCGTTGAATGCGGTTACTGGCACCTCTGGCGCTACAACCCCGCCCTCGAGGAAGAAGGCAAGAACCCCTTCACTCTCGACTCGAAAGAACCCGCATGGGACAAATTCGAGGACTTCCTCAAAGGCGAAGTGCGCTACTCTTCGGTAATCAAGCAATACCCCGGAGAAGCAGCCGAGCTCTTCGCTGCTGCGAAAGCCAACGCACGCTGGCGTTACAACAACTATCGCCGTCTTGCCCAGCAGCAGTGGGGCGTTGACCCCGAAGTTGGTGCAGTAGAAAAAGCCAACGAACAGTAATTTCCCTGACTGATATTATCACACACGAAATATAATATCAATACAACCGAAAGAGGTGCGACCCAAAATCGCACCTCTTTCTATTGTTAGGCATAAGATTTAATTGCATGATAGGTCTGATAGGGCAAATAAGCCCAATAAGCCCAATAAGCCCAATAGGGCCTATCAGGCCTATTTGCCCTATTCCCCTATCGCTCCCATCCTGTCTATCCCCCGCTTCCATCCACAAAAAAAAGCCCCTCGCCTAAGCGTCGGGGCTTTTTCAATCATGAGAAAAATTGTGTTTTATTTTACTACGAACTTGGTCGTCCGGTTGCCTTGCACACGTAAATAGACTCCTGTGGCGGTAGGTTTGTCGACGCGTACACCCTGCAGGTTGTAGTAGACGGTATCGCCATTCTCCGAGTCGGCAAGCACGTCCTCTACTCCTGTAACCGTAGAGTCGGGCGTATCAGTGTAGGTGGCACCTTTCACTGCGATATAACCGTTGTAGCCGGTAGTTCCGTTGGCGGCACTCATATCAAGCACTTCCGTGGCATTGGGAACGTCCCACGTATTGGGCAAATCACCGGCCCCGTTTGCTGCAAAATCTTTGTCTGATACGTCCCTTATGCGTGCTGCGGGAGCCTTGGCTGCTTCCGGATTCACAGTCTCATTGCCGTTCACTATGAGCGATTCTATCTCAAGATCGTCGAAGTCGGTAGAGGTGGAGCCATTTATCGGGCGTTCGAAAATATAGATTGCGGTGGCATATACCGTAGGCGTATACTCATTCACGAAGTCCTGAGCTATATAAGTGCCGATAAGCGGATCTTCGTCATTGGTGATCAGGCCGTTTTTGTCGGTGCTGATATCTGTTCCCTTATGATGCCCTTCGACGTGGGGTACAAGATACGGATATGTGGTCAGGTCGCCCATACCGTTATTCAGCTCGATGAGGTAGTAGACCGGTTTGATGGGAGTATAATATTCACTTTCCGGGTCGTAGGCCGACTTATCTTCATACTCGTTGCCGGTATTCTCCAGAGTCGGGTCATTGTCCTGAAAATCCTCGTGGCCTTTGTACATCCAGTCCCATTTGCCGTCCTCTCGTTTGATTTTGCCGAGATGCACGTTAGTGAGTCCATCGTTGTTGGTGGCTTGCAGCGAGCGTTCGGCATTGATTGTAAGCATCTTGCCGAAATTGCCCGTCTGCGGCTTGTATTCATTGCCGCCCTGATTGTTGGGCACATATTCTGTCTTAACAAAATCTACAGTAGGATAGACGCCGTTGCGCGGGTGCATTCCCTTGAACTCCATGCGGTAGCGGTTGGGGGTCATATTGTGGTTATCCTCCCTGTCTACATCGTGAAGCACGGCCTTTACATTCAAGGGCACCTGAATCTTTTCATCGAGCTGGGTGTCGGTATTCGTCATGTCGACATAATACTTGATGTCGTAGTAATTGTAGATGTCCTTGTTGACGTTCGGACGGTAGAAATCTACCTGAAGCGTGAAATTACGCGGGTCAAATCTTTGGTCGAGACGTACGTATACCGATGCGGTATCGCCCGCAAGAATGGCATCGCCGGTCGAACTATGCCCGTTCCAGTTGTTTACAGGCACCTTGATTTTACCCCATTTGTACTCTGCCCCGAGTTCGCGCGAGGGACGGTCATAGACATAGCGGTACAGCGGCCAGAACGGACGAGGGGTCACAGGGTCGATACCGGCTGCCGAATGAGTCCCGGGCGAAGCCTCGCCTCCGTCGGCGGGATGGTAAGTATAGTTAAGCGTGACATTGAATATGGCATCGGCAAGGTTACCGCCGCGTTTCACTATCGCAGAGTAATATGTCTGTCCGCCGAACTCAAATTTGCTGGCTGTGCCGTGGGCGATGGTCTTTATCGTCTCGCCGGCATCCGACTTGATTACTTCTTCTATCTTGAGCGTGGGTTCGGGTATTGACTCGTCGGTTATCATACCGTTGTCGATGTAACCCTGAAGTATGCCCGCATATCGGTTGTAGTCGAGGCAGCGAACATAGTAATCGGATGTCCACCAGTATTTGTCGGGGTTGTTGTTGAGGAAATCGAGCGCGATTTTCGAGTCGATGATTTCAACTCCGACAGGCACGTTCTTATTATTGCTGTCAACGATATTTTCCATTATATAGAATTTGTCGTTGTCGTTCACGCGATACGTCATATACTTCTTGCCGTTTACAATTGATTCGGCAACGCCGGCGTCCTTCAATACTTTCGCTGCGCTGTCATGACGGGTACCGAACTTGTCGGTGTACTCCTCGCGAAGCTCGACAAGCTGCATAGGCACGATGTTGGGCGTCACGATTTCGTCCTCGTAGATGGCTACACGGTTTGATACCGCCCTCTTGCGGCCGCCATGCTCGTCGGTCACATAAATCTCATATTCGTAGAGACCCGGAGCGAAACCGTTGTCGTCAAGGATACCTTTGTCAAGGAATCTCGTGACATCAAGATGCTTGGCTGCCTCCTCCTCGTAGAGCATTCCCACGGTCAGATTCTTGTCGCTGATGTCGACCTTTTGTCCCTGTGGGTAACCCGTAAACTGCGGCTTGCCGTCGACAATGCGGTAACGGATTATCTCGTATGATACCACCTTGGCGTCACTGCCGGTCTCGTTCTGAGCCTTGTTGAGATACCAGTCATATCTGATATGGTTCTTCTTGTCGCCGTTCTGTACGGCCTGTGCGAAAATGGCCGGACCTGCCGATTCCTGTATGAACTGTATGTACGAATTGTTGACACCGTCGGTGTTGTTGAACCACAGAACCACGCGGTTGAAGTATACTGGCTTGCCGTCTTCCGATATCCGGTAGTCGGTTGCGCCTCGGCGTGCCACATTCTTGTAGAGCACTGCGTCAAGGCCGCCCGCATTGACGTCATAGCCTTTGACTTGATATTTCCATCCTTCGTTTATGTCGGGACCGCCGTTCGGGCCGTGCCATACTGCAAGGTGGCCGTGTCCGCCGTTGGTGGCGTCTTCGTTGCCGCCCCAGCCCGACCAGAACTTGATGTCACCGCCGATCCACATGTCGCGTACCACGTAGCAGTTCCAGTTGGCCGTGGGAGTGGTCGTACGGTTGTCCTCTGTGTCAGTGGTGCACTCTACGTTGACATTGAAGTTATAGCCTTCGCCGGCTCTGATTCCCATGTCGTTGCTGATTGTCTGCAGGCCGCTGAATGCATTCTGATAGAAATCCCTGTACGGGTCGCTGTCAAGGTTGGACAGATTGTTCCACTCCACAAACTTGATGTTGTTTGACGTGTAGGCGAACTCGTTGCCGTCGGCAAGGCGGAGATTGAAATGCACGGGGCTTGCAGCGAGATAGTCGGGCGTGAACGACGTGTGGTACAGATATTCGCCGTTGCCGTCGACATACGGCTTGTTAGTGCCCTGGTCATATTGTATCCAGCTGTCAAACCAGCCGTCATATCCGCGGTTGTGCATCGTCGTGTTGCCGGTGCCCGATTCGTTGTTGAAGTTTTGGTTGATGATATTGTTGCCCACGAGGGTAAACACGCGCTGGCGCGACGCTTCTTCGTCAGAACCTTTGCTGAATGTTATTCCCGTCGGCAGTCTGTCGCCATTGAGCGATACCTTGATTTCGCTCATGAATGTGCCGCGGCCGGTAAAATAACCGTCTTCTCCGTCAAAGGCTGCATAAAATACATCCGAGGGGTTGTAACGTGTAGAGCCTTTCGCACTGTCGTACACTCTGCCCGTGCCCGATATGTCGCCGGTGCTCGACCGGGTGTCGGACGTAAACATCAGGTTGGTGCAATAATATGTGAATTTATGCTGTATATAGTCATTGTAATTGTCTACAACGCCTATCGCGAATGCTCCGTTGTAGAAAAAACGGTTGTTGAGCACAAGCGCGCCGTTCTCCTCCCTTAACTCCCATTCGGGCTGCAGGTGCCATTCTCCCGTGCGCTCCCCGACAAGGAAGTAGTGCTTCCTGTTGTCGGTGAAGTCGGTCGACGACAGCGGCATGTGCACACTCACTGTAAAAGCCTTGAACGTACGGTTGCGCCAGTCTACCTTGATGCTGTACTTGCCTGCTTTTGTGGCATACCAGGCACCGTCGTGGTAATAACCGAATTTCGTAATCTCGTTCTGCTTGATTTCTTTGTCGTTTCCTGATTCATCCTTCGGAGTCCATTTTTCCTCCCAGCTGTGGAATGTATCTTTATCATTTTCCGACAATGCGATATATTCCCCCGCTTTCAGGTCTACGGTGAAATTATATATGCCGTATAGATTAGGAGTGGCCATGCCCTTTTGGGTCGTCCAGTCGTTCTCACTGCTGTAGATATACAGATTATTGACGGCACTCAGCGTCCGGTTGGCCCAGTCAACAGTGATGGTGTATCGTCCGTCATTGGAGATCTTCCATGCTCCGTTACTCTTGTTGCTCACGAAGGCGGTATTGCTTGCCGGCAGCTCTACATCATTATCGTCGGGATTGAAGCGGCCGTAGTCAGCTGCCATCGCATCCCATGTCTCCGCATTTGCATTCCTTGACAGGAACAGATATGTTCCCTGATTCAAATCCTTATGGAATGTGAACTTTCCGTTGTCGTTGTTCGCCGAGCCGATGCATTCTACCTCTTTGCCATTGGAACCGAATGTGTAGAGGTAAATTGTCTCCACCGGAATCTCTACGACACGTAATTGGATTTCGTTGCCCTTTCCATCCCGATCTTCAATGTCAAGACGGTATTTTATTCCGGTTGTCAGTCCCGACAGGTTATACCAGCCATCGCCATAGTCTACTGCTTGATGCCAGTTGCCATTGGCATACACCGTGTAATCGTTGTTGCCGACAGAGTAAAAATTATTCTGATCTCTGTCTCCATAATATAAGTCTGTTTGAAACCTTATGTCTGAACTTTTCGCCGTAAATATTTCGGAATGCCAGCTGTTATTCTCAAATCTCATTTCCGAGGAATCATAGCCATCAAGCTTCAGAACTATTTTCCAGGGATCTGAGCCTCCGCTGTAATCCCATGCTTTTGCCTTGTCGGCAAGCGCGAAGGCAATCACCAGCAATGCTAAAAAAGAAGTCAACTTTCTCATGTTATTTATGTTATTATTTTCACTATGCATTTTTATGAGACACCCTCTTAAGGCAGGGTGTTGCAGAACCACATCGTCCTGCAACACTTGCTTCCGGTTAATCAATCTTCACGAAAAGATAAGTTCTGGAAATGATTTAAGATTGGTTAGAGGAATTAGGATTTGTTCTACGTGTTTTAATTAAAAGTTTGTATTTTATTCTTGCATGAATACATTTGCAAATGTATGCAACATATCCCGCGCAATCAATCCTCTATACTGAAAAAGTAGTCGAATGAGCATTGCAACTATCGGATATACAAAGTGTTATGCGGCGCATTACGCTGCAACTTTATAGTCGCGACACAGCATATATTTTCGCAATATGCAATTGTAATACAAATAATATTATCTATATATCGGCATATACTGGCACTCGTTCGTCTGATGATGGAGTGCCTTTGTAATTATTTGTAAGTCTTATGTTTATACAGCCATAAACTTAAGCCGTGCATGTTGATTTCATTTTTAATTGTCGGTGGGGATGAAAGGTGGCGCCGCCATCTGATACAAAAACGCGACGATTGCATTGTCATTTTGCAATCGTCGCGGTTATATCGCGTTTATCGGTGCGTCCTGTTACTTTCCGGTGAAAATGTAATATTCGCCGGGGGCAAGCTTCGTAGGCAGTTTAGCCTTGGCCCCTTTCAGGTAATCGAAGTTGTAGGTGCTTGCTGCGGGAGCCTCGCCGGTGTATACCACATCGGCACTCTTGTTGCCGATATTTGTCATTACCAATACATTCGAACCGTCGACCGAACGAGAGAAGACATACAGGTCGGGCGATGTCGTTGCATAGCGGTGCATCTTGCCTCCCTTCACGCCGGCCTGAAGTGCCTTTTCATTATGCTTGAGCGCGTTGAGCTTCTGGTAGAAAGTGAAAAACTCGTTGCGCGGCTCAAATGTCGGAGGCACATCCTTCACGAAAAATTCAAACGCACGGTCCATTCCTGTCTCCTGGCCCGTATAGATCAGAGGCATTCCGGGCAGTGTGTATGACAGAACGGCGAACGCTCCGGTCAGATTGCCCAGACGTTGGAATTCCGTGCCCTCCCACGAATTGAGGTCATGATTGGTAATCATGTTCATCAGATACGAATCCTCGGCAAACTCCTTCTCCTGCTTTTCGAGCAGACGGTCAATTGCGTCGGCGTGCGCCGTGTTGAGTTTGTTGTCGTCGTATGTGCGCTGTCCGGCAGTGGCGGCAATGTCGTTGAACACATCCTTCATCGGCCAGTTGTATGCCATGTTGAACGCATGTTCCACCAGGTCGGGTTCCGATGCCTCGGCAAGCATGAATATGCCACCCGCTTTGGCTGCGTCGAGTTGCGGACGTGCCTCATTCCAGAAATCGGTCGGCACCTGCATCGCCACGTCGCAGCGAAATCCGTCGATGTCGGCCTCCGTAAGCCAGAACTTCATCGCATCGATCATCCCCTTGCGCATTTCGGGGTTCGAATAGTCGAATTTGTACACATCTGTCCAGTCAAACGGGCCGAACATCTTGCCGTTCTCATCGAGAGCATACCAGTCGGGATGCTGCTCCACCCAGGGATTGTCGCAGCCCGAATGGTTGGGCACCCAGTCGATAATAACCTTGAACCCCTGTTCGTGGGCATTCTTTACAAAATCCTTGAATTGCTCAAGAGTGCCGAGCTCGGGATTGACCCCCTTGTAGTCTTTTACTGCATAGTAGCTTCCCAGGCCGCCCTTGCGGTTAAGCTCCGAAATCGGGTGTATCGGCATGAGCCATAGCATATCCACACCGAGCTCCTTAAGCCTCGGAAGCTGCTCCTCGAGTTGTGTGATAGTGCCGTCAGGTGTCATCTGGCGCCAGTTCACTTCATAGATTACTGCATTGCGGCTCCAGTCAGGTTGCGTCAGCGTGGTCGGCGCAGCGCCCTGTGCCGTAAACAGCGAGCCGAACAATCCGGCTATAACTGAAAAAAATGAAAATCGTTTCATCGGTATTTGTTTGGTTTATGTAAGTATAAGCGGAGATATCATGTCTCCGACATGATGTTTATGGTTAGATGGTGTTGCAGAACTCCACATTGTAGGGACGCACGGCTCGTGCGTCCGCATGTAATCCTTGACAATCAAGCTGTTGGCGGACGCACGGGCCGTGCGTCCCTACAATGTGGAGTTCTGCAACACCCTCGGAGAGGCGTCTTGTAGATAACCTTTACTTCCTTTCCTTCACAAGGAAAATCTCGGTGGGGTAGTGGTCGGAGTAGCCGTCGAGCCATACACCGGCCGAGAACGTACGCTTCGGATAGCCCTGTCGCTGACCCTCGGTGTCGCGCAGGAAATCGAAATTGTTCACCTTCGCGTTATTGTAATATACTTTCGCGCCGTTGCGTTTCAGCAGCGTGCCGCTCACTATGATCTGGTCAAACAGGTTCCATTGTCCCTTGTAGGCAAGCGTACCGATACCCTTGTCGAGTATCTTCCACCACGGATTGTAGAAACCGTGGGGCGCCACATCGTCGATATCCTTCTTGGCACCCAGCGCCACCGCGCACGATTTGTCCTGCGGGTCATCGTTGAGGTCACCCATGACGATTACACCCTGGTTCGGACGTATCTGCCACAGAGAGTCTGCAATGGCTTTCGACAGGGCGCCGGCAGCCTCGCGCAGATATGACGACTGCTCCTGGCCTCCCAGACGCGACGGCCAGTGGTTCACGATTATCGACACAGTGTCGCCGCCAAGTATTCCCGTAACACACATCTGGTCGCGTGTGCGGAACGACTCGTAGTTCGGTATCTTGAGTGTCGTGTTCGTCACGTCGAGAAAGCGGAACTGACGCGGATTGTACAGACACCCTACATCCACACCGCGGCGGTCGGGAGAGTCATGGTGCACAACCTGAAGGTTCCATGTGGCGCGGCCTTCTGACTGAAGTTTCGCGTCGACTGCCTTCACAAGGTCGTCGAGCACCGATTTGTTTTCTATTTCCGACACGCCTATGATGGCCGGGCCGTTGGGCGTGGTCGGCGATGTCATGTGGGTGATGACATCAGCGAGATTGTTGATTTTCGACCAATACTTCTTGCCGTCCCACTGGCGTGCTCCGCCTGGCGAGAACTCAAGGTCGTATTTGCCGTTGTTGTTGATTGTATCGAACAGATTTTCAAGATTGTAGAAAGCTACACCGTACACCTGTACCTGGCGTCTGCCGTTGTTGCTTTTCTTCTCTTTCGCGCCCATGGTTATAAGACACAGAAGCGCTACTACCGGAATTAGAAAAAGGCGTTTCTTCATTTCTTTTATCGTTTGTTTGTTTTTGTTCGTTGTTTATTCTCCTGCTTGCCCGTTTTCAGGACAGACATTTGTAAAGATAACAATACTTTTATTATCTCGCAAAAAATTCCCCAAAAAATTATCCATCCCCGTCATCCCTCCTGCATCCGCTCCTCAGCCATCACGTCTTTTATCGAAATCTATTATATGCATGCGGCTGTCTGATGGAAGCGAAGCGATAGTGTTTGCCATGTCGTTCATGGAATGAAACTCGGTGTAGCCTGCTGCGGCGCGGCGTCCCGTATTGTCCGGCCATGCAGCCAGAAGCAATAGCCTACCTGATGAGCATAGTGTAAAATCGCTGCCTTGGGGTTTGAATCGCGAGTCAAATCCTTCGTGGCGCAGATCTATTACGCTTGCGCCAATATTGAGCGCTTTCGCGCGTATTGCTTTTTCGGCCGGGTGAATAAAAGGTGAGACGGCAATAGCTCCTTCTGCGATTTCGGAGAGACATTCATCTTCGTATGCATCAAATTCTTTTTTGCTCCACCTACGGTGTATACGTACCGGCATGAGGTAGTCACGGCGTAGAAGAAAGATATTACCATACGCAGCATACTCTCTTCCTGCGATGTTCAGATGCAAGTGACGTTGGAAAAAATCGGGATGCATCCGCTTGATAAGCAATCGTCGCGGATTGTCACGGATATAATTGCACACGCAGGCTGTCTGGCCAATCTTGGTTATGACCCGGTCATGATATTTTTTTTCAAAGACCGATGTCCCGTCCGTAATTATTCCCGCGATTCTCGCTTCGGCCGTACACCCGCCCATGAATCCCCCGATTACTTTTCCTAAATGTCTCGGAAGCCGTATCGCTATCTCCAGAAGAATATGTATATGGTCAGGCATTACAATATATTCAATGACATTCAGTTGTGGGGTATATGACGGTATGGCCTCTATTTTATCCCGAATGACGGCCCCAAGCCGGCTGTATGATATGATGGGCGCCTCCGGCATTCCGGATATGGAAGAAAAAGCAGGTATCCCGGCAGCGGCGTTTATAGTAATCATGAAAAAGCCCGGGTCAAGATAATTACAAAAAGCTGCGCGCCGAGTATTCCTGTGCTTCAGTTCTTTATTAAATGGATATTCGCGCTTTTCCATGGTGATATAGATATAAAGGTTATATGGATATTAAAATAAGTTATATGAATATTAAAATAATGGGAATGGATAAAATAATTTTAAACAGCTACTTGATTCTGTCGGTCTGCCACACTGTTGGTAATTCAGCCAAGTGATGACGCGTAAGCGGAATAAACACCCTCGCCTCACCCCCGGTACGTCTGCCCCCAGCTCGACCGGTCGAGATTGCGGTAGCTTATTGCCTCGGCTATATGATGGCTCCTTACTTCCGGACTCTTGTCGAGGTCGGCGATAGTGCGTGCCACTTTGAGTATGCGGTCATAGGCGCGGGCCGACATGTCAAATCTCTCCATCGCAAGGCGAAGCATCTCGAGCCCTTCCTTGTCGGGACGCGCATATTCGGCGAGCATCCTCGATGTCATCTGCGCGTTGCAGAACACGCCCGGCATCCCCGCATAGCGCGCCGACTGTACGTGGCGTGCCTCTACCACGCGCCTGCGTATCGACTCCGACGGCTCTCCCTGCTGCTGCGACGACAGCTCGTCGAATGGCACCGGCATGATTTCAACCTGTATGTCAATCCTGTCGAGCAGCGGCCCTGAGATCCGGCCGAGATAGCGTTGCACAGCTCCCGGAGCGCACGTACACGCTTTCGTCGGGTGGTTGTAATATCCGCACGGACACGGATTCATCGACGCCACGAGCATGAACCCTGCCGGATAGTCGATTGCATATCTCGCGCGGCTTATCGATATGCGTCGGTCTTCGAGTGGCTGGCGCATCACTTCGAGCACCGACCGGTTGAATTCCGGGAACTCGTCCAGAAAAAGCACGCCGTTGTGTGCCAGCGATATCTCCCCGGGCATCGGATTGGCGCCTCCGCCCACAAGCGCTACGGGCGATATGGTGTGGTGCGGCGAACGGAACGGTCGCGTCGTCATCAGCATCGCGCCGCGGTTCAGCTTTCCCGCCACTGAGTGTATCTTTGTGGTCTCAAGTGCCTCGGCGAGAGTCAGCGGCGGCATGATGGAGGGTAGGCGTTTGGCCATCATCGACTTTCCCGACCCGGGAGGCCCCACAAGCAATATGTTGTGGCCGCCGGCGCATGCCACCTCAAACGCTCTCTTCACATTCTCCTGACCTTTGACATCGCTGAAATCCAGGTCACAGATATCGGCACCTTTGGCAAATTCCTCCCGCGTGTTCACCACCGTCGGCTCTATCGCGCATGTCCCCTTGAAGAAACCTGTCACTTGCGACAGATTTTCCACCCCGTACACCGATATGTCGTTTACTACTGCAGCTTCGGTCTCGTTGCCCTTCGGCACAATCATACCCTTGAAGCCGGCCTTCCGCGCCATGATGGCCATCGGGAGCACTCCCTTCACCGGAAGCACCGTCCCGTCAAGCGACAGCTCGCCTATCATCACATAGTCCGAAAGCCCCTCGGCAGGTATCTTCTCATTGGCGGCAAGGATGCATATCGCCATCGGCAGGTCGTAGGCCGCGCCCTCTTTCCTGACGTCGGCAGGCGAGAGATTCACCACGGTGTGACGCCTCGGCCATTCCTCGCCCGATTGCGACAGCGCTGTCTGTATGCGTTCGCCCGCCTCCTTTACCGCTGCGTCGGGCAATCCTACTATCGTGTAGCCTATACCCTTGTCCACAACCACTTCTACAGTGACCGTGATGGCATCTATACCCTGGAGGGCGGCGGCGTATGTCTTGGCAAGCATGGTATCGTTGTGTAAGTGTGACGGTTATTCTGGCAATACGGGCAGACTTGTGCCGCGGTATATCTGGTTGGCAGCCGTGTCGGCAACAATGAAATAGGGCACGCGCGGTATGTTGAAACCTCGGAGCTGACCGTTGGCCACTCCTCCGAGCGCCCAGAAGTGCTCCACCTTCCTGGAGAAGCGCCGGGTGTCCTTGTGCCAGCCGAACGAATCCACCGAAAGGCGTATCGACGCCACCCGCCACTCCCGGGCCATCGAGTCGGCATACTCGATGATCGAGTCCGGCATATTGTGTATGTCTGTGAATATGTACAGGGTGTTGGTCGTTGTCGACGGTTCAAACGTCGCCATCGTGTCGGTCGACGCATACAGCACGAACGACGCGGCTTTTTCAGGCGTACGTGCCATCCGTTCCGCCATTTCGGCCTTCGGACGCAGCATTGCATTGGCCGTGACGGTGGCGTTGTCTATCAGCGACAGTATCGAGTCGGCGCGCAGGGCATCCGCAGTAATGTCATAATAATACCCCGCAAGAAGCACCGAAAGCTCGTCGGCCGGAGCCGATGCGATTCGCTTTTCTATCGCTCCGTTGAGGTCATCGGCGTTCTTCTTGAGAAATTCGCCGAGCTCTTCACTCAGCTTGTTGCCGTCCGACTCCATGAAATACGCGTCGCCGGCCTTGAATTTCACCTTTATCTCCTCGCCGTTTTTAGCCGCCACACATCCGATGCGGTGACGCTGGTTGTCATATATCTCTATCACAACAGGCTGTCCCGCCAGGCCCTCTATGTGAAATTCCGAGTTCACGGCATTGGTCGTCACCTCTTTGAGCGACGTCCCGTCATAATAGACCGCAGTGACATTCTGAGTGCCCAGACCCTCAACCGTGCCGTCTATTCTGTACGGCTTCTTCCCCCCGCAGGCTACCGCCGCCAGAAGGCATAGTATGGCAGTAAGTGTCAGCAGGCTCCGGCAATATATTGGCTTGATTATCTTCATAACGCAAATTTAAACAAAAAAATCTACTGTAATGACACAAAATCATACAAAGTTGATTGGCTAAATATAAAATAGATATTTATCTTTGCACTGATGGAAAAAATAATCAGTAAGTTGTTAGTAGCAGTCATGGTCGCCATTTTGGCCTCTCCGCAGGCCGGCGCCCAGATTGTATCGGTCGACGGTCAGCGGTTGAACACCGACTCCGTCAGACACGAATTTGACAAAGGTCCCTATTTCGGGTTGTATAAAGACAACTATTTCATATTCGGACCGGCCGTCGGGCAGAAAATCACACGCGAGAACACCAACGCCAAGTTTCAGGTATCCATAGCGCAGAAACTCACCAAGAGCACTCTGCCGTGGAACACCTACCTTTACCTATTCTACACCCAGAAAGTGTTCTGGAACGTACTCGAAGAGTCCCTCCCCATGACCGACCTCAACTTCAACCCCGGTATCGGTATATGCAAACCCCTATTCATCAAAAACCGCTTCATCGGCAAGCTCACTTTCCAGATTGAGCACGAAAGCAACGGCCGCGACAGCATCCAGTCTCGCTCATGGAACCGCATCACCCTCGGGGCAAACATCATCGTCGACGCCAACCTCAGCGTCCACGGCAAAGTATGGTTCCCCATCATCGACGGACAGAACAACAAAGACATCCTTGACTATTGCGGCATATATCAGGTCGGCACATCTTATATCTCCAACAACAAGCGCTGGAACGCATCCGTTGTGCTTGTAAAGCGCCGCGGATGGAACCTCAACTACAACACAATCTTCGAGCTCGCCTGGAAACTCAGCAACAACCAGAACCAATACCTCTTCCTCCAATACTACAACGGTTACGGCGAAGGCCTGCTCGACTACAACAAATTCCACTCCCAGCTCCGCGTAGGCATAGTAATAAAACCAACCCTCTTCTCCGACTACTGATCCCCCGAAAAACACTCTCACACGCCCCCCCTACAATTTGCAGCAACTTTTCACAGCTAATTATTGTTCTGCGTCCCGGGGGGGGTAATTCCTTTAAACAAAGAATATTACCTCGGCTATTGCAAAACCACTACCATTGACGGCATGTCGGAGACATGCTAATTGTACAGAAAGGGGGTGTTGCAGAACCATAATTAGCTGTCAAAAGTTGCAGCAAATTGTAGGTTCGCGATTCAATGCTGTTTACTTAAGGATGTAACATCAGAGAGCCGGAGGCTCGAGGGTCTACTATTAACCGGGGTCGAAGGGACACGCAGTGGCCCGTAGGCCCCGGAGAGTGACCTGACAACGTTAAGCCCGTGAAGGGCGGTTTGTGGTTGTAAACGAGTTGGTTACCACACACCGCCCTTCCCGGGCTCAGGAGATGATTGCTCCCGGTTACCCCGGCCTGCGCCCGCTCCGCGGTCTCCGAACCGGGGATAATAGTAGACCCTCGAGCCTCCGGCTCTCTGATGTTACATCCTTAAGTAAACGACATTGAATCGCCTCCCTACAATTTGGTTCGCAGCTAAAATCGAGTTTTGCAACACCCTCAATGCTAATAACCAGCAAATCAGCCTCGGAGAGGCGTCATTGTAAATCTCCATCCGAAAACAGCCGCACCGGTGACACGGATACAAAAAAATCGCAGCGAGAGACTCTCCCTCGCTGCGACCGAAATATACTGTGAAAAAGTATTTACACCTTATCCGTCTCCACCTTTACTTTATGGGCGCCATTGATAATAGCGCGCTCGAAATCGTTGGGATGCGACAACGAGTTCCCTATCTTGTTGGCCTGAAGATTGAAGCGTTCCTTGTCGAGGACTTCATAAACCGAATGCTGGCTCCTGAACTCCGGCACAAGCTCCTTCATGCGTCGCACTATCGACATGTTGTCCTCCGTCAGCGACGAAGTATACAGCGAGTCATATATATCGACAATCGAGTCATAGTCATATTCACGCACACGCGCTATCATGATTTTGGGATGCACGGTAGGCAGCGTGATTTCCTTCTCGTTGAGCACCTCCTCATATAGTTTCTCACCGTCACGCAGACCCGTGAACTTTATCTGCACGTCTGTGCCGCTGAGTTTTATCATCCGTTTTGCCAGGTCGACTATCTTGACCGGCTCGCCCATGTCAAACACGAATATCTCGCCCCCTTTGCCTATGGTGCCGGCTTCAAGCACGAGCTTGCACGCCTCCGGTATCAGCATGAAATACCTGATTATATCGGGATGGGTCACTGTAAGCGGGCCTCCGCGCTTTATCTGCTCCTTGAAGATTGGTATGACTGAACCGTTCGAGCCGAGCACATTGCCGAAACGTGTCGTCACAAACTGCGTCTTGCTCTTCACCTTTCCCTCCTTGATAGCCTTGTCGAGTGCCTGCACATAGATTTCGCATATACGTTTCGAGCAACCCATCACATTGGTCGGATTCACTGCCTTGTCCGTGCTGACCATAACGAACTTCTCGGTGTTGTATCTCACGGCGAGGTCGGCGATGATGCGCGTCCCCTCCACATTGTTCTGGATTGCCTCGCCCGGATTGTCCTCCATCATAGGCACATGCTTGTAGGCCGCCGCATGGAACACATATTGAGGCCTGAACGTGGCGAAAATCTCTGACATACGGCTCTTGTGGGCTATGTCGGCCACTATCGTGTGAGCCTCGAGTTCCGGAAACTCACGCGCCATGAACAGCCTGACATCGTGCAACGGCGTCTCGGCCTGGTCTATAAGGATAAGTTTCGACGGAGCATAGATTGATACCTGGCGCACAATCTCGCTTCCTATCGAGCCGGCTGCGCCGGTGATGAGTATGCACTTGCCCGAAAGCTGGCGGCAGGTGGCATCGATGTTGATGTCGATTTTCTCGCGAGGAAGCAAATCCTCGATTTCAATCTCGCGAAGTTGCTGGGCCTTGATGTTGCTCTTGCCGTTCCATTCCTGTATCTGGTTGTAGATAAGTATCTTTATGTCGGCGTTGATCAGGTCGTTGACCATACGCTGGTTTTCTCGCAGCCGCTCGGTGCGCAGAGGCGATACAAGCAGTTTTGTCACACCCTTGCGCTTCATCAGCGCTATGAGATTATTGTCGTTGGCATATACCGTGACACCCATCAGCATGCGGCCGAACATCTCGGCCTCGTCGGTGATAAATCCCGACAGGGTGTATTTCACCGAGTCCTGCGTGCCGAGGCTTTTGGCTATCGCGATTCCTCCGTCCCTCACTCCGTAGATGAACACCTTCTCGGCATCCTTGTTGACAAACGTATAGTCGTGGAGATACTTTACGAAAACTCGCATGCCCCACATCATGAGCAGCGACAGCACCGACCATATCAGTATGGCGCGTACACGTATATGCACGAAAAAGTCACTGTACGGGAGTATCGAGTGCAGCACAAGCGCTATCACAAGTCCGAGCAGCACTGCTTTAGACACCCTCTGCAGGTCGATGAACGACGAGTAGCGGAAAACGCCCGTGTACGTCCTGAATATCTTGAATCCCACCACATAGCAGCACAGATACAGTGCCATGGTGGCGCATAACGGCCAGAATATGGTGGCTGTCTGTATCAGTCCGTTGTTGAGTGAATACACAAACAGCATGGATGTGAACACCAGTATGCAGTCAATAAGAGCTATTGCCCAGTATGGCAATGATTTTTTAGAAAAGTACCAGTTGGATATTCTTGAAAAATAACTCATATTTTTTAGTCTGTATTTTAGATTGTTGAGGTCATGAAAAGGATAATAGTGAGAATGAATGGTCGGAGGGAGTGTGATGAATGGAGCCCGTTCAGCGGATTTCTTCGGCCGACAGTGGCGCGTAGGCGCCGTCTTTCATCTCGATGATGACCGACGGCTCATGCACTTCGATAGTGTGCCATTGGCCGGCGGCAATCTGTACGCCACGGTTTTCTCCGTTGGCATCGAGTTCAATTCGCTCGGTTTCGTTGCCGTTGTCGTCATAATAGATTTCTGCGATGCGACCCTTGAGCAGCACAACGGTCTCCGATGTGGCCAAATGGCGGTGCACAGGCACTGCCGTCCCGGGCATAAGCGCGTTGAGCATCCGTTGCGACGTGTCAGAAGCCGAGTTGCGTAGATCGTGGTTTGTGCGTAGGCGTGCGTTTCCGGCGGCTTCTTCCAGCAATTTCTCTAAAATAGGTTCACCGATAATAAAGTTCATGATTTCTTGGCAAGTAGATATTGTTCGTGAAGATAATAAAATTTTTTCATAAACGCCAAATATCCAAGGGCAAGTGTTATCGTTATGACACAGAAATATATCCATTGGCCCGTGGTGTCGCTGATTGCGGTCAGCCCGAATGATATCGCCAGCTGCATCGACATGTATATTACCGACACGAGCGTATGGCGCATTTTGAGCTCGTTCGACATCAGCTGATAGGCATGCTTGCGGTGGGCCTCACCGAGATTTTCCCCGAGCTTGATGCGGTGGATAATCGTAAGCACGGTGTCGGCGCCATATACTCCGAGCAGCAGCAGATAGACGGGGTTTCCCGTCGCCATAATCAGACGTCCGGTGCAGAACAGGAGTATGAACGCAATGCTGACCGAGCCCACGTCCCCCGCAAAGCATTTCGCCCTCTTCCTGAAATTGAACACAAGGAACACTACCGCGCTGATTGCCGTAACCGTCAGAAGGCTATCCTCCACGAAGTGAAGCTCATGGTTGAGGTAGGCAAGCGGAGCTACCACGGCAAGCGAATAGCAGCCGGTGATACCGTTGATGCCGTCCATGAAGTTGTAAGCGTTGATGATGCCCACGCTCACTATCAGTGCCGGCAGAAGCAGCCACCACGTGGTCGACTCATAAAGATGCAGGTTGATGAACATCAGCATCATCGCCGTGAACTGGACCACAAGGCGCAGCGCATTGGGCGTCGAGTGCACGTCATCGGCAAAACTTACCAGGCCGATGAGTGTAAGCCCGGTCATGAACCAGATGTAGTGTATGCCGAAAAAAGCAGCCCATATCCATGCACCGATAAGAAATATCACACCCCCTCCGCGAAGGGTGATTTTCGTATGCGAACTGCGTTCGTTGGGCTTGTCGATGATATTGAAGCGGTCGGCTATCCTGAAATATACCAGCTCCGCAACAAGCAATATAATAGCAATAATTACGTATTCCATATAAACTAAATCCGGATATATTATAAATTTAGACAAAATCCAAATCCACAAACTAATTTAAATTTGCCCGTCAATAACCACACACTAAATGTGCCCGTCAATAGTAGGGCTGCATCCCGATGCAGCCGCCACGCACACAAAAAAAATTATGAATTATGAATTATGAATTATGAAACGCCTTGATCGTGCGCTTTATCCCTTCCGCCGAACTTACCGGCAGCGTTTCAATCCCGAGAGCACGCTTTATTTTGCCGTTGTCCACAACATAATTCTCAGTCAGTTTACGCAGCCGCTCCTTGTTCAGCGGCAGATGGAGCAACGACCCGGTCGAGGCCATGAAACGCACCATCCCGCGAGGCATCTTCCATATCCGGGGCTTCTTTCCCATCGCCTCGCACATCAGCCCTATCAGTTCGTTGGTCGACAGCGGTTTGTCATCGCCGATGTTGTAGATGCCCGTGGGAGCGTCGCTTTCGAGCAGCAGACCGATGATATGCGTCAGATTGTCAATCGAGGTGAACGACCGCAGATTGTCAAACGCCCCCAAAGGCCACGGTATGCCGCGGCGTATCACCGAATGCAGCAGGTTGAGGTTCCCTTTGTTGCCCGGACCGTGTATCATGCACGGACGGAATATATAGGTCCGCTTCCGCTCGTTGTCCCATTTCGACTGTATGTACTCTTCAGCCCTGATTTTGCTCTCGCCGTAGGGACCTACAGGCTTTGGCGTGATGTTCTCGTCGAGAATATCACCCTCCACACTGTCGGCAGCCGCCTTAACCGAACTGAAAAAGATAAACTTCACGGCCGGCGACTGCAGATAATGGTCATAAATCTTCTGGGTAAGCCCCGTGTTGACCTTGAAATAAACGTCAGCATCGGCCTTGTTCTTAGTGTCGTGGGCTTTTCCGGCCAGATGTATCACGGCATCCACCTCAGGCACCCGGCCTGCATCGAGGTCAGCCCAAGTATACGTCTTCACCACCCCCTCTTTCTCCGGAGTGACAATATCGAGTCCGTAAATCTCATGGCGCCCTTTCAGAGCCCCCACAAGATTACTCCCCACAAATCCATGTATTCCCGTTATAAGTAATTTCATAAACAATATTTACATAGCTGGCTTCTGTGAGCCGGATTTATCGGGCAGAATAGTAGCCGCGGTTTTCAACCGCGGTCATTATTCCCGTCCGGTTTATTTCCCCTTTTTGCAAAGATTTTCCACCAATTCCAGATACTGTCCGGTGACAATCTCCTTGGAGTATTCTTTCTCGATTACATCAAGTCCGCGCGCACCTGTCTCGCGGAGCGTCTGCTTGGTCTGGCTCCTGAGCCATCCGTAAAGCTTCTCCACTTTGGCAGCCTGCTCCTTCTCTGTGTCGAGCAGCGCACATCCTTTCCCCTCGAGGAAGTTGACAATCGGTGTCCCGGCGCCCGAGCATACCATCAACGGACGTGCGCACGCCATGATTGTGTACACTTTCGACGGAAATCCCTGTCCCTCCATCTGGGGCGACATGAATATGAACTGCACGTCGGAATAGGCTAAGAGCACCGGCATCAGTTCGCGTTTCTGATAGGGGAGTATGTGGATTTTGTCAAGTCCTTCGGCCTTTTTCTGCTCCTCGAGCCACGGCTTCATCACCCCCTCGCCGATTACGAAATACTCGATGTTCTCCTGGCGCGTACGCTTGGCGAGGTCTACGAGTGTCTCCCAGTCCTGCGCAAACCCTATGTTGCCCGCATACATCACCTTGACGGCGTCGGTCCGGGGAAACATTGTCCGGTCAAGTACCGATGTGTCGCAGTTGCCGGGATTGTACAGTTCGGTGTCAACGAAGTTGGGTATGATATGCAGCTTCGACTGGTCTTTGAAGCGTCCGGCGATTGTGTCGTAAAACACCTGGTCGATGGTAGTCACGGCGTTCGACTTGTTGTAGACATACCGTTCCATCTTCTTGAGCATATTCACCACTGTTCCCTCTTTCTTGGGCAATATGTCGGGATATATCTCCTGAACGTTGTACACCGTGCGGCATCCTTTCAGTTTCTTGAGCCAGTTGTTGATGACTCCGATTGTAAGAGGCGGCGACGGCGACAGTATCAGGTCTACCTTGCGTATCGACAGGCCGATGATGAAAGCTATCACATGCCAGTAGGCAAATCCGAAAAGCCTCAGCAGCGTCGACTTGAATTTCTTCTGCGGGATGTGGTACACCTTGATGCCGTGGTAGTCGCTCTGCTTGCAAATGCCGGGGATTTTCCATCGCATCGGCTGCTTTGCAAGCTCCTCGTCGACAATATTGTAGTGGGGTGTGGTCGACAACACCACCACCTCGTGCCCCTCGTCGTGCAGACGGCGCGCTATGTCGGAATAGAGATAGGCGGTCGATACGCCGTCGGGCGAGAATATCAGTGAGTGGATCAGTATTTTCGCCATACCATCTTGTTTACTACTCCGGTATATGACTGTATCAGACGCACCACCTTGTCGCTGACGTTCTCGTCGGTGTAGTCGGGCACGGGGATGCCGTAGCGGCCGTCGGCTATGAGCCCGACGGCGGTGTCGACAGCCTGCAGCAGGCTGTTCTCGTCGATGCCGGCAAGCACGAAGCATCCTTTGTCGAGCGCTTCGGGGCGCTCGGTCGAGGTGCGTATGCACACCGCCGGGAACGCATGTCCCACCGAGGTGAAAAACGATGACTCCTCGGGCAGCGTGCCGCTGTCGCTGACTACTGCGAACGCATTCATCTGCAAGCAGTTGTAGTCATGAAATCCGAGCGGTTCGTGGCGTATCACGCGGCTGTCGAGCTCGAAGCCCGATTGCTCTAAGCGCTTGCGGCTGCGCGGATGGCAGGAATAGAGTATAGGCATATCGTATTTCTCGGCCATTTTGTTGATGGCGTTGAACAGCGACATGAAGTTCTTCTCCGTATCGATATTCTCCTCGCGGTGTGCCGAAAGGAGTATGTATTTCCCTTTTTCGAGTCCTAAACGGGCATGTATGTCCGAGGCCTCGATTTCATTCAGGTTGTTGTGGAGCACCTCGGCCATCGGCGAACCGGTCACATACACACGCTCCTTGGGCAGTCCGCAGTCATGCAGATATTTGCGCGCATGCTCGCTGTAGGCCAGGTTCACGTCTGAAATGATGTCGACAATGCGTCGGTTGGTCTCTTCGGGCAGACACTCGTCCTTGCAGCGGTTGCCCGCTTCCATGTGGAAGATAGGGATATGCAGGCGCTTGGCGCCGATCACCGACAGACACGAGTTTGTATCGCCCAGCACGAGCACCGCGTCGGGCTTGATCTGTGCCATCAGTTTATAGGACAATGCTATGATATTGCCCATAGTCTCGCCCAGGTCGGCGCCTACGGCATCGAGATACACCTCCGGCTCCTTGAGCTTGAGGTCGCGGAAAAAGATGCCGTTAAGATTGTAGTCATAGTTTTGTCCCGTGTGCGCGAGAATGGTGTCGAAATATCTGCGACACGCATTGATGACGGCCGCCAGACGGATTATCTCGGGACGTGTCCCTACGATAATCAGCAGCTTCAGCTTGCCGTTATTCTCGAATGATACGTTTGAAAAATCCATTGTCTATATTAGTGATAACTTGTTCTGATTAAATTCAGTCAGACTTGTCCGACACGTCCGACCGGTCTGACACGTCCGACATAAAAGTGGGGCGGGGGCATCTCGCCCCCGGGGCTATTACTGCCGCCTGATTCTGATCGGAACGGCAAACTCCGGCACCTTGTCGACAACGATTGCAAGATGACCGCCGCCGCCGGCGCCGCACATCTTCCATGCCATCGCTCCGGCTGCCTTGCACCGGTCGATATATTCCTCGACTCCCGGCTGCATCATCGCCGGAAACATTGCCACCTGGGCGTTGAACGAGTCGGTATATGCTTTGGCGAATGCGTCGAGGTCACGGGCAAGTATCGCCTCCCAGCAACGCTCTGCCGCCTCGGCAAGCGCTTTCACTTTGTCGAGCGTGATATCCTTTCCCTCGAGTATGTTCACATTCTCCCTGCGCGGGAACATCGGCACCAGGCATACGTGGCTCTCAAGCCATGAGAGTATCTCCTCGTCATGCACCGACTCGATTTTGTCGGGCCAGTAGCGGTTGTTGTAATAGTGGCGTACAAGCCCGCTCATGCAGATGCCTATGGCATCCTGCGCTCCCGATATGTGCCCGTGGCTTTCTGGGTCGTTCTCAAAGCAGAACAGCAGGCGCGCGAGCATCTCCTCATTGTAGTTGGGAAGCTCGTAGGGCCATATCTTGCGGGCTGCGTTGCGTGTCGAGGTCGACAGTCCGCCCCGTTCCATGAATTCCTGCGTAGGCTCTATCGATACGGTGATGGCCCAGCCGGGATAGTGTTCCGACACATACGGCTGGTCAATCCATGTTCCGGCAATATCTACACGATAGGGTATCTTCGACTTTACGTTGGTACGCAGCGATGTGGTGGAGCGGGCTTCGAGTCCGGCGTCGGGCACACGTTCAAGCTCGATGTATTCGATGCCGCGTTCCTCACACAGCCGGCGCTTCTCCTCGCTTCCGCCGTCGGTGTTCACGACAAAAACGTCGGGCTTCACGATGTCGAGTGTCGGCACAAAGTCCATGATGCCGCTGCCGGCATTGATGTAGGCATCGGTCACATAGCGTATGGCCTTGACCATGTACAGACGCTCTTTCTCCGAGTAGACCGTCTTGCGGTTCTTATAGTGGAGAATGGTCTCGTCAGAGCCTATGCCGACATACAGGTCGCCATATTGTGCCGCCGATTTGAAAAATGCCACATGCCCGCTGTGGAGCATGTCATAGCAGCCGCTAACAAATACCTTCTTCGCCATGGTCTGATCGGGAGTTATGATGATTTGTATAAATTTTGACAAAGTTAGTCAAATCATTGCAAATATGCAAAAATCACCTTTTTAAGGCTATCTGACTACCGGCTCGTGGAATGTGTCGGGATGCGAGGGGTCAAACGCCTCGTTGGCCCACATCAGTGTAACCAACGGCTCTGTCTCCGAGCGGTTGATGATATTGTGGGTATATCCCGGAAGCATATGCACCGCCTGTATCTTCTCGCCCGAGACCTCGAAGTCAAGCACCTCGTCCGAGCCGACACGGCGCTGCTGTATCAGTGCGCGGCCGCTCACTACGATGAAAAATTCCCACTTCGTGTTGTGCCAGTGCTCTCCCTTCGTGATGCCGGGATTGGAGATGTTGACCGAGAACTGTCCGCAGTCGATGGTGCGCAGCAGCTCGGTGAACGACCCGCGGCTGTCGACATTCATCTTAAGGTCGAAGACTGCCTTATCCTTCGGCAGATAGCTCAGATAGGTCGAATAAAGCTTCTTCTTCAGCGAACCGGCGGGAATGGCCGGCATAGTCAGCGTCACGGGCTGTGCCTTGAACTCCTCAAGCATCGCCACGATATCGCCAAGTGTAGCTTTATGTGTCACCGGCACATGGCAGTACGTTCCAGCCTCGTCGGCCGGAGCCTCGACCGGAGTCACCCCCTCATAGCGGCAATGATGCTCCCCGCCCGACAGGGCGGCAATCATCTCCTCCACAAGGTCGTCGATGTAGAGCAGTTCGAGCTCAACACTCGGGTCATTGACCTGAATGGGAAGGTCGTTGGCAATGTTGTTGCAGAAAGTCGCCACCGCCGAATTATAGTTCGGACGGCACCATTTGCCGAAAAGATTGGGGAAACGGTACACAAGCACCTTGGCGCCGGTCTCCTTGCCGTAGCTGAAAAACAGCTCTTCACCCGCCTTCTTGCTCTCACCGTAGGGATGGCCGGCATACCGGCCTGTAAGAGTGGCCTGTATCGAACTCGACAGCATCACCGGACACCTGTTGCCATGCTTCTTGAGCGTATCGAGCAGGGTAGAGGCAAAGCCGAAATTCCCTTTGAGGAAATCATCCGGATTTTCCGGACGGTTCACCCCCGCGAGATTGAACACAAAGTCAGCCTCACTGCAATAACGGTCAAGCTCCTCAGCCGTGGAATCAATGTCATATTCCATAACCTCCTCGACCGCAACGGCATAATTCCTCGCCTTCCCCTCCCTGATATTATTAAGCTGGGCACAAAGATTCCTCCCCACAAACCCCTTGGCCCCAGTAACCAATATCTTCATATCAAGTTAAATAATTAAAAAAACAAAAGCACAAAAGCCTCAGCAAGTGTACAAAATGAAAACAAAAGCCAAATCAACGAATTTTTGTTTAGAGCTTTTAAAACTCTATATCTATATACTGACAAAAACACTCTTGTGCCTTTGTCAGAACTTTTGTCCTTTTGTTAAAATTACATTGGACATTTTATTCTTGGGCACTATATCCTGTTTTTATATTCTTCTAAAAGTTTGACAGTTCTGAACTTTGGAATGAAACGATAACTTTCCGCACCATAGTTGATGAGTATGCCTGCGTCAAGATTTGTAACTTTCAAATAATTTACAAGTTGAATTTCGTGAACAGACTTTAACTCTGAAACTGCCTTAAGTTCTAAGATAATGCGTCCCTCAACAAGAATATCAGCTCTGAATTCTCCTATTATATGTCCGTGATAGAATAGGGTTAATTCCTTTTCTTTCTCAGCATGGAGGCCTGCTTCTCTCAGTTGTATTAATAATGCATTTTGATAGACTGATTCGAGATATCCGGGAGAAAAATCCCGTCTGACGTTATACGCACATTCTCTTATTTTTTCAATCAACACAATCACATTATCCATATTCTCATATTAAAAACTGTCAGAAGATCCTTGACAACCAAGATGAAAAAACACTCTTGTGCCTTTGTCAGAACTTTTGTCCTTTTGTTAAAATTACTGGACGAAATTACCGCTGCCGTCAAGTTCATTCTTGATATATTCCAGCGAAGCGATTTTATCTTTCGTCTCCTCAACATTGAGCTGACGCGTATTGTTGGAGTTGAACTCAGTCAGCGTATTGCGGGTTTCGTCACCCTCCTTGAAATACTTGTCATAGTTCAGCCCGCGATTGTCGGCCGGCACACGGTAGAAATCACCCATATCCTCAGCCTTGGCACACTCCTCGTTGGTGAGAAGCGTCTCATACATCTTCTCGCCGTGACGTATGCCGATAACCTTGATATCCTCCTTGCGGCCGCCAAACAGCTCGCACACAGCCTCAGCCTGCGTCATGATAGTGCATGCCGGTGCCTTCTGCACCAGGATATCACCGTTCTGACCATGCTCGAAAGCGAAAAGCACCAGATCGACAGCCTCGTCAAGACTCATGATGAAACGCGTCATCGACGGCTCGGTGATAGTGATAGGATTGCCCGAACGCATCTGCTCGATCCACAACGGAATTACCGACCCGCGCGAACACATCACATTACCGTAGCGCGTGCAGCAAATCTTCGTCTTGCCCGAATAGCGGCTCTTGGCAACAGCCACCTTCTCCTCGATAGCCTTCGTGATACCCATCGCATTGATAGGATACGCAGCCTTGTCAGTCGACAGACAGATGACAGCCTCCACCCCGGCCTCGATAGCAGCGGTAAGCACATTGTCCGTACCGATGACATTCGTCTTGACAGCCTCCATCGGGAAGAACTCGCAGCTCGGCACCTGCTTAAGCGCCGCAGCATGGAAAATATAGTCCACACCCGGCATCACATTCTTGCACGACTGCAGATCGCGCACATCGCCGATATAGAATTTGACTTTATGCGCCACCTCCGGATAACGCACCTGATACTCATGGCGCATATCATCCTGCTTCTTCTCATCACGCGAAAAAATACGGATCTCACCGATATCGCTCTTAAGAAAGCGCCTCAGCACAGCATTTCCAAACGACCCGGTCCCCCCCGTAATCAATAAAACCTTATCCTTAAATATTGACATAATGTATCCTTATTTTGTGATTAAATCAAAAAAACTATTTATAATCCTAAGCTTTAATAAAAAGCCATGAAACATACACCTTGAAATTGAGACCTAAGTGACCTTAATGACTTTAAAGACCCTATTCTCCCTCAAGCTCGATATTGTATTTTTCTTTAAAATAAACTTTCACTTGCTCCTGAGTCGGATTCTTACCCAACGCACGTTTCATCTCACTCATTTTCGCATCAATGAGGAAACGATACCAGTAAGCCTGCAGGGTCGCCCATATCAGTCCCGCTTTACCGTCAAGAAATCCCCCTAACATAAAATACCTGACAGAAAAATAAACCCCGGCACGGAAAAACGCCGGCAACCGGTAATACATACCTTTCTTCTGATTACGCCCTTTGAGAGCCTCATCATCGCGTCCTATTCCATACATACGCATAGCCTCCACAGCAAGCTCGCGGTTAGAGTAGTTATTATGCTTCTGCGTCCACCAGGCCAGCGAATTAAGATTATGGTCGACAAAACGCCCCTTGAATGTAATCGCCGATCCTTCAGTCAGCACCATGCGTTCATCCATCCACCGTTGCTCCATATAAGCCTTTCCACGGCGCCAAATACGCATAATCTTAGGTGCACGCAATCGTCCATGCTTTACATTTTTACCCTGAAAAATCACATCTAAAGGCAGATAGATTCCCGTTACATCTGCCGGTAACTCCGGCAATACGGTCTTGATTTCATTGACAAGCCTATCTGTCAGATACTCATCGGCATCCATGCGCATCACCCATTCCGTATCCAGCCCTAAGTTATCAATGGCCCACTGCATCTGCTGAGCCTGATTGACATAATCATGCTCCACAACCGTAGCACCCAGGCGCCGTGCAATCTCCTGTGTCCCATCAGCAGAATGACTGTCAACGACATATATCTTATCCGACACACGTCGTGCACTCCCGATACACCGCTCGATATGCAGCGCCTCATTATAAGTCAATATTACAACCGAAACCGCCATATTTATTGTTGCCGTTTTCTATAAACACTTCGACGAATAGAACTCAAACGCAAAAACCAAATATTTTTTGACAGCCCTACAATGCTTTTCCCTATGACTTTTGGTCGTAAGGTTTTAATTCCAATTAAAAGTGTACGCAAATAACCCTTTGCGAGATTGTTTTTGAAACTTCGTGAAAATTTATCCCCGAAATATTCATTCATCAATTTTACTTCGTTGACAAATATAAACGGATCTTTGCGCATAACATTAGTGACGCCACCTGAATTTATACGATATATTGACATAAAATCTGCAATACAATAAATTCTTCCCATTGACGCAGCTGCAAGATACAGTATTATATCCCCGGATTTAAAACGAGAGTCTGCTTTTGCCTTTTTATACCTTTCTGAAAATAAAATATCTTTTCGTATGACGACGGATGCCGTCTGTAAAATCATTGATTCTATAATTTCGTTGCTGGAATATTCCCGAGTATCGACTTTGGCCAAAGGATATTTGCTACCGGTATGCTCATTGATGACTTCAATCGAATTAAAGCACATCGTAAAGTCAGGATTATTCTCAAGGAAATCCACCTGTTTCTGCAGTTTCAACGGATCCGTCCAATAATCGTCTCCCTCGCAATAAGCCACATACTTTGCTCCGGTTGCATCTATGGCTTGTTTCATTATTTTACCAAGAGGATTTCCGGGTTTGCAGTATTGATTCTCCGTTTCAAAAATCGGCTTTATTATGTCGGGATACTTTTCTGCATATTCGCGGATAATTGATGCGGTATTGTCTGTTGATGCATCGTCATGAACGACGGCAACAAATGGAAAATCCGTTTTCTGCATAACGAATCCATCCAAAGTATCGCGTATATATTTTTCCTGATTATATGCGATACACCTGATTGCTACAAGTGGTGTCATATTATTTCCGTTGTCAAATCATTCTTGATTCAGAATCATTAGAAATTGTCATGAATAATCTGTTTAAACCTGACTGGTGTAGGAATTATAGAACCCGTTTCATCAACGACTCTTATACCACCTTTCTTCATTCTTGTTTTCCATTTTTTAGCTAAAGGAAATTTATTTTCGCTATCAATCAGGTCAGGGACAGGCAGAAACCCTTTTTCAAACAGAATGCAAAGACCTTCGGGAGTATATAGATTAGGAATATGAGATTCAAGAATCGACAAAGATTCTCTTACTTCAGATTCAAGTTCCTCCACTCTACTATTCAACTCTTTATCATACTTTATGTTGGGAATAATACCCAATTCCTTTTTGCGTCGATATGAGTCAAGAGCAGCCAATGTGATTTGTATACTTTCGTTAATAATTGGAGGCGTGGCAAGATGTACGGCTTCAGAATAGCTCACTACATGGATTATTTCAGGGCTATTGATGTTATCCGGTTCCAGATCGTCCATCATAGCCGTGACAGACGCAAGCTGAGTCTTTGCTTTTTCAATATCCGGAGAGAAATAATCAAGTCCGGCTCGAGTCTGTAAGTGTACATGAAAATTGTTGTCTTCAAGTTCTCTGACAAATTTCAACATGACACGTCCTTTTGCAATATCTTGTATTCCAATGGTGCTTTTGGGCGTATTAAGCATTATTTGGAGAATAAGATGCCGTATGCCATATTTCTTTGCTGTTTTGGCAGCAATGATTCCTGACAGTATATATGAAATGTCGTCCGACCCTCTGAATGCGAAATGATGTGGAACATTTGGCTCCATGGGTTTGCCTGTTGATGCGATGTATTTTATTGTCTCGATATGCTCTTTCAGGTTATCAAGCACGGTATTTGGCCCTCGGCCGTCTAATTCCGAGAACCACCATAATGAAAGGGCATGCCAGGATATGTTCAGCGTCTTTTCATGCATTCTGGCTAATCCCGGAACATCCTTTGTCCCGGCATAAGTGCGTACTAACATAGGTTTTGCGGCATCCTTGATCATGGCATATTCCAACTCAGAGTTAACAGGCACTCCTCCTCCGTTAGGCATACCCTCCCAATCTTCACCGAAATGAGACTGGGTCAACTGAGATGACCCGATTGAAAGCACATCAAGATATTTTGAAGAGGCCAATATCTTTTCCCATGCCAGAAATTCTTTTATGGCCTCAAGTCTGTCAGGATTATAAGGTCCGACATGAGCACGTATTATTGGCAGTGATTTTTTTCGTTTGCTATAATTCAATCGATCAATAAAACTGTCTGTTTTCCCTCCGGCTGAATCATAGCCCAGATGGTCTCTTATGGGATAGGTCTTGTATATTTCCGAACTAAGCAATTCTTTAGCGAAGTCCCACCTCAGATTGTCATATTCGTTGGATGCTGAAAGTTCAGTGGGGATTCTATGTCTCGGAACTCCAAGCCTACTCAGCGATTCAAGAGGAGTCTCGTCTCCCGGAAAAGTTATGATTTTGTCGCCAAGTGCCTGTTTGACTTTATTACAGGCATCAGGCAAGCCGGCAAAAAAAACAGTCTGTAGAGGCCCTCTGTCTTCTCTGAAGAGTTTATGCGCCTTAAGTTGGTGGAACAGTTGACAGAAATACTCTTTTGCTTCGTTGGGATCCAGACGGTAGCTGAAACCTAACATTGTTATATTGTGTGTCTCAATCCACTTTTTAAGTAATGAGAAATTTGTCTCATTATGTAGATGCTCAACCGCCTCAGAAACGTCGGGAGAAGCAATGAATGTTTTATAACCGCAATCTTCCAATAAATTGGAAATAGTGGTGATGCCTAAAGTATGTACGTCAATCTTCGTTTTTACAAAGCCGAATACATGGTCGGTTTTATATTGCATAACGTGATTATATTTTTATGTTGATATGTCTATCCGAAAGAATTGATAACATCGGATTTCGACATTCCGGTTAAACCTAAATTCATTAAAGTCCGGCCTGATACAGTAAAATCAATTCCGAGTAAAGTTGATACCAGAGTAATGATTGAATCCATTATCGGGGTTTCAATGTTTGCGAGTTTTCCTAACTCTCTCATAGGAAGCAGTCCGGTTGGTATATCTTCTGTCAGTTGCCGGGTAAAAATAGTTCCCGGGGCTTTTATGTCGTGATAGCCGGGATTATTTCTCATACGCTCACAAAGCCCGTTGCCTTTTGTTGAGGGATATGCATATTTTATCCAGTCACTTACCGGCATAAGATTATACCCGTATGATTTCCCGATTCTAATCCTTTCTTGATCCAGGGCCTCTATTACTGATGCGATTTGTGGCGTCATGTCCCTGTAGAAATAGAAACTGTCCTGTCTTTCAATGGTTGCAGCGTTGAAAAGTACTACTGCAGGATGAAATATCGAGCCAATATTGTCAAATCCGACTTTTAATAATGATTTTTCTTTTTCAAAACATGGAAAAAGAGGGAACACATCATTAAAAATCTTGTTTAGATTATAATGATTGGAACAGGAAACCGGAACTTTATCCTTGACTCCGATTATATTAATCAGGCCATTCTCAATTAATCTGCATGCGAATGCGAGCGTTTGGGCTTCGCCTATATTTACTTTGGCATTTGACCATTTTTTTAGCTCTGCCTCGAACTCAACAGTTCCCAGCGTTCTGCCGGGGTTCAGGAGGATTGTCTGCCCGTTTTTAACGAATGGCCCCATTTCAGCAGCCAATTGTCTATGAGCTGTGGCTGGGGTGACAACAAGTATTATATCTCCGAACTCACATGCTTCTTTGATGTTATCGGTTACAATTGAGAGCGTTGTTGAACAAGCCAGTTGTCCGGAAAGCCGTATTTCTTTTTTTTCAGGCAGTTGTCCGAGTTTGTCAAGATGTCTGTTATAGAGACAAACCATGTGGTCTTTTGCTGCGCAATATCCGGCATAAGCCTGACCGCCGTTTCCGGCGCCGATGACCGTTATTTTCATTCCATCAAAAGATTATGCATCATAATGTCGTCTCCGTTCTCGTCAATGATAGCGAGAGAAGAATTGACTTCCTTTATTCTTGACTGCATCTCTGCCGTTGTTTCTGCCGTAATCAACAGTCCCATGACACGGTCTCCGCTTGTTTCAGCTTTTGTCACTTCTGTGTTTAAGGTTTTATACATAAACACCTCTTTGACATATCCAAGCTTCTTTAGACTGTCAACCCCTTGAATCGATTTTACTATGCCGGGACGGGTGTAAATATATAGCATTCGGATCTGTTGTTCACTTTGTTTAGTAGTTATTGACGGCTTTTTGCCAAGAATCAGATCAACGTAGCATGACATTATATTTACATCTGATATTTCCTGAATAAGTCTATATTTCGACCCTCCGCCCATTCTTGCGCTGAATTCAATGACAAATAATTCATTATCAGATTTTATCAATTGGATTAATAACGGAGTGTCAGTCAAACCAAACCCTTGTGAAATTTTATAGGCAATATCTGTCAAACTGCTTATATGCTCATCCGTGATTGCGGGATAAACGCTGCCCGTAATCGTAAATCCTTTGGTCCCCTTGATCTTAACAGACGTTGACGCACTTAAGAAAATTGGAGTTTCGCCGTCAATGTAAAAGTCTGCTGAAATTTCATCTCCGGATTTGAATTCCTCAACAATAGCTGTTGATGTTCTGCTCAGTTTTAATGCATTGCCAACAAATTCATAGCATTCCTTGCTGTTATTGACCTTTATGACCCCTTTTGATGAGTTGCAATCTGCCGGCTTTACGACTAAAGGATATGTTAAATCCTTTATAATCTCGAAATCAGATATTGAATTAAGGGTGACAAATTTAGATGTCGGAATGCCGAATTCAATCATGCGTTTCTTCATATAACGCTTGTTTGTTACAGCTAAAGCCTTTTCATAAGAAATGTAACATGGCAGGTTTAATTCTTCTGAAACTTTAGCAACAGTGAGCAGAGCCTGATCTGTGCAGGCCGTACAGATCAAGTCTACCTTTTCGGATAAAGCACATTCTTTTACCTTTTCGGAATCAAGGGTACTTTCCTGGATATGATGCTTTACTAAGAATTTTGCAGGAGGATTTTCAAGATAGTCCAATAAGATAACTTCATGCCCCCGATTGTATAATTCTTTAATTAATGCGACTTGGTCAGCGCCCCCGGCAAGAACTAATATCTTCATGCAATTATAAAATTGATAGATAGCAGATAATGATTATTTTATTAAATTTATTACTCGTTCAATATCTTCATTTGTCAATGCGTGGTGCATCGGCAGGCATATCACCGTATCAGCCATGCGGTGTGCAACCGGTAGATTTTCCTTCGCTGCCGACGGAAGTCCGCGATAGGTTGTAAATTCCGATATCAAAGGATAGAAATAGCGGCGACCCAATACGTTGGCTTCTCGCATCTTGAAATACAGTTCGTCACGCGTCATGCCAAACTTATCAGCATCAATGAAAATTGGGAAATAGCTGTAATTGTGTCTTACCCCGGGCATGTCGTCAAAAAATGTCACGCCGTCTACCCCTCTGAGAGCTTCACGGTAGCGAATAGCCGCCTGATGGCGTGCTTCTATCGCCTCGTCGACCTGACGTAAGGCGAGCAGACCATAGGCTGAACGCACCTCATCCATTTTGGAGTTGATGCCGGGAGCCACAACCTCTGTTTCACCCGCAAAACCGAAATTTTTCAGATAGTCGATGCGCTGCTTCGTCTTTGCGTCATGCATCACAAGAGCGCCACCCTCGATGGTGTTGTAGACCTTCGTGGCGTGGAAGCTGAGTGTCGACATGTCGCCGGCTCTCAGTATGCTCTGGCCGTTGACCTCCACTCCGAAAGCATGAGCGGCATCATAGATGACCTTAAGCCCGTATTTGTCGGCTATGGCCTGAATGCGTTCCGTGTCGCAAGGCTTGCCATAGACATGCACCGGCATTATGGCGGTTGTCTTTGGAGTGATGGCAGCCTCAATTTTGTCAGGGTCTATATTGCCCGTGGCCGGATCAATGTCTACGAATACAGGCTTGATGCCGTTCCACCATAGCGAATGGGTCGTGGCCACAAAGCTATATGGCGAAGTGATGACTTCGCCGGTGATGCGCAACGCCTGCAATGCCGTGATAAGCGGCAGAGTCCCGTTGGTGAAAAGCGATACGTAGGGCACCTTGAGATATTCTGCAAGAGCACCCTCAAGTCGGCGGTGATACTCGCCGTTGTTTGTAATCCATTTCTTTGCCCATATATCCTTGAGCATATCCGTAAATTCGCCCAAGTCTGGAAGCAAAGGTGATGTGACAGTAATCTGCTCCATGATTTATAGTTATGATATTGATAGGAATGTATTACGATAGATTTACTTCAATCGATGTATATCCAATCAGGTTTTTCAATTTGGTCAGGATTGAGAAGCCACTCATACGAACGTATTGTACGGTTGGCAATCTCCTCCCATGAAAAGTCGCGTTTCATCCATTCCCGTCCGTTCTGACCCATGCGAGCCAGTTCATCAACAGGACGCGACATCATATCTTCAAGAGCGCGGGTCAGATTGTCGACCGAGAGATTAATCCATTGTCCGCAGTTATTGTCGGTCAATCCGCTCCACGGCGCCCCGGTCGTAGTAATTACAGGCGTCCCGCAAGCAAGAGCCTCTCCGACTGCGATACCGAAGTTCTCTGAAAACGTGGGTAGAACAAATAATGAAGCATTAGCGAGAAATTGATATTTTTCTTTACCTCGTAGTTCTCCAGTGAACTTTACGCGTTCGCATTGTAGTGCTGCGCATTCGTTTTTCAGGCTTGTTGCATATTCATTCGAGTCATTGCCGGCTATTTGAAGATTCCAGTCCGGAAACATATCCTGAATATTTTTCCAAGATTTGAGTAACGTGTCAATACCCTTTTTCGGGTGTATTCTTGAAAGAAACACTAACGTTTTCTCTTTTTTTACAGAAGATGACGGAAGCTCTGGTATTTCAATTCCGTTAGTGATGATGGCTACGGGATTTTTTAGTCCGTAGTTTCGGATGTCATTATATTCTTCTTTGCACGATGCTATTAACAGATCCGCTCTTTCGAGCGCTTTACGTTGTTTCAAGAATATTGACGAAAATTGCTTTTTAAGCCTTGAGCGTTGTAATGCCCAAGGTGAGAGTGTCCCGTGAATGTGTATGCAGAGCTTAACATTTTTCCCTTTTACAGCTTTATAAGCATAATATGTTTGCATCATCCAAAGACTGTGAGCATGAATGATATCTGTATCTTCCATCGCATTACATACACCTTTGCTCATCTGAGGCGAAACACAAAGCGCATTTAATGGTTTTAGCAATTTGGGAAAATATTTAATATCATATAGTTTGACATTTAACGTAGGCGGAATATCTCCTTTGACATTAAGGATGTGAACTTCCAGATCTACTTTCCTGTCAAGAGCGAGTGATAGATTGCGCCCGCAATTGGCTACTCCATCTGATTCGGCCTGTATGCGAGACAGTAATTGGATTACTTTCATAAGTTAAATTTATCGGCTTTTGAACATGGCCCTACTGTTATTGAAGGGATGTTGTTGTTTAATATATCAACTGACAACAAGTACAGATTTTGTGCTGCTATTCTGGCATTCCATAAATCATGAATTGTAGCAAAAGCGTTTTTTCGCATTTCAATGAGTTGTTCACGATTATTTATCAAGGAAATGACTTTCTGATGAAAGTCTTCCGGATTGTTGGGATTGAACGTATATCCGTTCTGACCCTCTTTGACAAGGAACAGTGTGGCACCGGCTTCTGATGACGCCACAGGGCAGCATCCGTTGCCCATTGCTTCGTTGAGCACAGCACCCCATCCTTCCTGACGGTCGCTGGTGAAGCAGAATATATGATGCCGGCGCATGATTTCCTGTACCTTTCGGTTGCTGAGTGCGCCTTCGAATTTTATATTGAGATTATTTTCGAGCGCTTCTTTCTCAACAAGAGGCCTCAGTTCTCCTTCTCCAATCATTGAAATCCGGTATTTGCAACCCTCCGATTGCAGCCGTTTTGCAAGACCGATCATCATTTCCGGATGTTTCCACGAAATGAATCGTCCGGTCCAGAGGATATTTATTTCATTATCCTCATTTGTTTGGCATGAGATTTCGTTGAAATTTATTTCGGGTGTCGGTGGGAAGTATCCCCATTTGAAACATTTGTTTCTGAATGCAAACAGCATATTGAAGTCGCCTGCGGCAAAAGCGCTTGCGCATAGAGCATATACCGGTTTGCCGTGACAGTGCAGATGATAGAATAGTTGCTGTCGCAACAGCCTTGGCGAGAGGAGATTCTTTAATCCGCGTTTGAGCCAGCGTTCGCTGTAGAGAAACATCAGCTTTCCGGTCTTTACCCTATGACGCAGATATTCAAGCGGAGCTGCTCCGTAAACCATTACGTCAGCTTCTTCAATCAGTCTGTACAACTCCTCTTTCTTGTCATTTGCCTTGATCAGATAAGGCCTGGATGAGAAATCCTCGCCTCCTTTTTTGTCAAGTTCTTGGGTCTGACCGGTCTCTATAAATCTGAAATTCCCGCCTGTAATGTCAAACAGTCTGTCAGCAACTCCGACCTGATGACTGTTAAGCACGACACTCACAAATACAATTTTCATCTCAAATATTTGCTTTTTGGCTGTTTGATTGCCCCTGACGACATTATCTTTGAAATTTTGTCACAATCTATACATTGTCCGATGACAAGCCAGTAGACCAACGCCAGAAATCCACCTGCGGCAAATATATAGCCCTCAAACCAAGCATGCATAAAAAATGCGATAAAGCAAGCGAATACGAAACGGCTATGTAGATTTTTTATGAATTTTGTGTTGCGATATGCCTTATATAATATCATCAGATACACAACAAATCCTGCAAGCCCCGTCATTGACAGTACTGACAGATGCGATGTGCCCGGCTCGATGCGCCCTGTCGAAGAATCACAATCCCCGGAGTCCGGATCGACGGTACAAAATCCGATGCCGAAAATTGGTGATGACTTGAACTCTTCTATTCGGGAATCGAATTTCCCTTGACGGGTATTGAGTGAAGACGATTGCGCATTCCGGCTTTCCTGTTTATTAATAAGACCTTTAAATGCGACTCCGGCAATAGGAATTGTAAGTATTGCCGATATCGCGAGAATGCTTATCATTCGTTTGCGCATTTTTGAATTTACCTTGCCGAACATAAGATTGTAGACAATAGCCACAACCAATCCCAGCAGGGCACTGCGGCTTGCGGCAAAGACTGCGCTCATTGCTGATACAAAAAATAGCAAGAGGTATAATTTACGGCCACTCTTTTGATACAGGAAATAGAATGCCAGAGCAGAAATCATCGAGATCGGGCCGAGCATCATGGAGTGTGTGGTAAGCCCACCGAACCATCCGCCTCTTGACTGATAGCCTCCGTATGCTTCAGCAATTTTTTCAGGAATCATAAGGTTGATTCCCAAAAAGAAACAGAAAAAAGACCCGACCGATAGGATAATCATTCCAAAAGCAATGTATCGGAAAAGATATGCCCTGAATTTAGTAGCCACTGATGTTTCCATCGCCGAAGTGCAAGTCAGAGTCAGGAGTATGAAAAGCATCGCACGCTGCAACGGTTTGAAAAACGGAGGAATATCAACGACGAGTATGTTCAGTATTATTATAAAATAAAGGGCTATAAATGGAGCGGAAATCTTGAACCCTCCGCGATATATCAGAAACAGTGTACCGATTATTAAAACTACATAGTAGGAACTGTCACCGGTGAAAGGTATTCCGATTGACACCCCAAGTATGGCGAATACTGTAACTATCATTGCCATACCGCGTACATTCTTGTCGCTTGGAGGGGTATATAATAATTCTTTGCTGTCGGCAAGAAATTGCCTTAATAGCTTTATCATTTTCTTGTTGGTTTAATTTTATTCACCGGAATATCTATTCTGTTTCCGTATAATTGACTTTTCAACAATTTTGATTGACTCGAATCCATTGACCTGACGTAAAATCGAATCTCTTCAGAACTTTGGCAGGGTTGCCTGCGGCTACGCAATAAGCCGGAATATCTTTTACTACTGTTGAATTTGCGCCTATCACAGAATTACGACCGATATGCACATTGCCTACGACAACTGCATTTTTGCCAATCCAGCAACCGTCCTCTATAATGATTCTGTTGGGTTTCCCTTCTTTGTCGCGGCTTATATGCCCTTGTTGGTTGATTGGTTTTGTGATATCCCGATACTCATGGTTATAGTCTGCAATAAATACATTTGGCCCCATTAGTACGTTGTTACCTATAGATACGGAGTTTTCTGATGAGATTGAACTGTATTTTGAAAGCATGGATCCCTCTCCGAATATGATTTCACTGTTCCTGTGGGCATATATAAGACTGTCTGGATAAAGCATAGTATTTTTTTGAATATGGACAGTTGAACCGCAGAGTGCTTGTATTTTTGAGTCGGGTTGTAAACGTGTGTTTCCGTTTAATAAAATCTTTGCACCCGGTTCGGATAGGACAGATGCACGACGGCTTATATGGACTCTTGTTCCCATTATGATTCCTTTGCCTCCCCCTATATGGGCTGATAATGAGATAGTTGCTCCTTTTGTATGTTTTATTCCACACGTCAGGCATTTGATCGCGGAAAGAACACTTTTTATATAATGAAGTATTTGCATTTATTTTACGTTATGGGATTTATAAGATGGGTTGATTATTGGGTTATTATGACTAATGCCATAAAAGTTTTGTAAATAGTTTTTTGTAAAAGCCGAAGTTATTACACTTGCGAGGTTTTGTTCGACCTCTTAAACATTTATATGTAAGTAGCCGGAGATAACCGAATAAAGCTTTTTTCGAGAGATGAGGCTTCAGAATCAGTCCTTTGAAATCTTTAGCGTAATTGATGAGATTGTCCCTGACACATAGTAAAAATGGACCCGACCAGAATGCAAATGCATAATACAATGTCAAGCCGCTGTCAATATACGTCGCATGAGCATTGCGCATATCCATAAGTGTGAACTGATAGCTGATAAGTCCGCATACCTTACGTATTATGACTATATTGACATTGTCATTGCAAAAGATGACATTATGTGCGATGCTTCCCTCCGTACAGGCAAAATATTTACAATTCCGCAATAATGAGAGTTGTTCGTCTAAGGGCAGTAATTCGGGGGAGTATATTGCATAACCCATTTGACGGAATATATTCTCTATTGATTTTTCTCCAAAATCACGATTCTTCTTTTTAATTTGTGTACGTGTAAAGTATATTTTGTCAGGGGTCTTGTCTGTTTGGGGGATTGAATTGCGGATCGCATTTATTATTTCTGAATACTCTTTGTAGTAATATCGGGAATTGCCCTTTACCACAATACTGTCTTCGGGTACAATGAGATTGTCTATCTGAGTTGGCTCTTCAATAAATACAATGTCATCAAAATTTATACCAGCTTTGGCAAGAAGTTTCTTGAAATTGTCAGGATAGTTCCCCTTGAACGGTTTAGCGACGCATAGTCTCCAGGTTTTGGCTTTTGCCTCAGATTTAAACCTGTTTACAACCCAAAGTTTTTTAATATTGTCAGTAATACAATGCCCCCATATTCCAAGCCATTCGCCTAAGTATATGTAATCTCCTGTTAATCTGTTGTTTACCTCCCCCTGCTTATTTGCGTATTCATCAGTGCAGACGCCTTTGGGTGAAACTATGGCGTTGGTAATATGCCGATATGATAGGGATTCATCAATGAAGTAATCTTTATTGAAACTATCAGCCATCTCCTGCTGAGACACGGTATCGACATATTTTAAATCATATTTTACCATATATCTGAGAAATATTATAAATGTTTAGATACAAATGCTTTCATTTCAGCTCCTTTCTCAAAAAGAATTTTATCGCAGATTTCCTTGTCGTAACATGGATTGATACTGTCAAATGGAGTCCCTTTCGGAACAATACAATTCTCTGCTTTACACAATTTGAGAAGGTTGGACTGTCGACTGTCTTCCTGCACATTCTCAGGGACAATACTGTAAAGAGGACATCCGAAGTTTATCGCGAATGCCGTACCATGGAATGAAGACGTTACTACATAGCTTGCTTTTGAAAACATCTCCACAAAATCACGAGGACCGGCATCCTTGATGTTACGGCCTTTTATGCGATACTTATCAGGGATAGAACTACCGAGTGACACTACCGGCAGCCCCGTCTTCTCCTGGATATAGCGAGTCAGGTCATAAATGTAAGGAGCCGCATCAAAAGTATGGTTTATCTTGTATAGAAGGATATATTTGTCTGGTAGTTTTTTATACCTCTTCAAATGAGAAAGTTTTTCAATCCATTCATCGCCTGTCAGCAACAGTGTCGGGTCAAGATGGCACACGACATCTGTTCCGGTAAGTTGTCTCAGATAATCCACGCAATTCTGTTCCCTGACAGAAATCGCTTCATACCGTGAGAGGAACTTTTTATATGAAGCCTCATGTTCTGTTGGAAAGCAATGTCCCGGCATGCTTGCCGCGAAAGAGATGAGCTTCGGATTATTCTCTTTTACCCACGAAAACATAAAGTTTGTGTCGCCGAAAGTGAATTTCGGATTAAGCGTCTGGTCGCTTCCGGTCACATATAAATCATAGTGAAGACTTGATTGCTGAAGAGAAGCGTATGTCGGGAATTTAGATGACAGGTGCAGACATTCCTCTATGGCGATATTCAACCGATCAGCTTTGCGCTGTATATTTGACAAGTGCAGTTTATTGGCAAGCTTGACTATCATCGATCTCAAGGATTGCTGTGGCAGAGGTATATTTTTGTGTTGAAATTCGTTAGGATAGACATAGTCGATTATTTCGCATCTGACATCAGGAAAGCGTTCGAAAAAGAGCTGTGTTGCGTAAGCCTGAAGAAATGAGCCCCAGTTGTTGACTCTATGCTGGGTGATGATACCGACAGATTTCACGTTCATTTTATTTTTAAAATCCTGTTTGTTTTGTTGATAATTCGTTGTATGAAAATCAGGGCTTTTACTATAGCGGTGCTTGCATGCCCGGTTCTCAGATATTTAATCATTAGACCGCGCATAGATGCATGTCGTATGTTGTTCTTCATCTGACCTTCAGTCACAACTTCGAACGTATGAGGCTTTCTGACACATGTATCCAGATTTTCTATTACAGATTTACCTTTAGGAGTGAATGCAACGACTGCGCTTACTCCTTTTTTGTCATTATGGTATGTATTCCCCCACAAATCTCCTAATCTTATGTCCGCCTGAGATTTATTCTTTTTATATATGCATGATTTTTCACAAGCTTCATTGTTACATAAATCCCACAAAAAAAGGCGGTAAAAAATATCTCCGTCAGAAAAAGCTGAGGAATATTGATTTGGGCTTCCTGATTTGGTTTGCGAGATGAGATCAATAAGAATACGATATGAATTGTGCCATCCGTTTTTTTTATCTCGCCACGACACTCGTGCCATTTCTCCATGCGTTTTTTTTACTTTAGTAATATAATGTTTCCATGCATGCATTGATGGAACGCTGTGGCAATAAAAATCCATCAGCACGAAATTATCTTCGTGGTTGAACTTTCTGATATACCTCCTGAAAGAAGCGATTTGACAAGGTGTACCCACTACGAGATATTTTTCTTTTAAATCAATTTTTTTGAACGCGTCCGGTGTGTAGCTTTGGATATATTTGCTACCACAACTTTCTATAGCCTCTTCAGGTGTAGATGCGATAAAATGTTCGGCACGATGTTTCTGTATGTCATATCTGACACCACAGAATTTATAGCCGTCAGACATCAGTTTACGCGCAATTTCCAACGATACACCTCCCGATGAACTCCTGGCTCTGGTCTCATCATCTGTGCTCCACACCGCAAAACTCCCCACCGGGGCAGGAAATTCATTATCCGGATTCAGAAATGCACATGTCTCATCGCATATATGGCATCTTATACATGAGTCGATCTCATCGATAAACGGCCTGTAAAACCCATCGGCATCAAGCCTTATGTCAATTATTTTGCGTGGACATGCCGCAGCACATAAGCCGCAGCCAAAACAGTTTTTAAGTCCGGCTATTTTAGGGGGCATTGCATTTATTGTTTTGAAGTAATAAACTGGATAGGATGTCTTGGATTATTTATTTGCCGTTCGGACTTTAAAGAGTAATAAAGTCCAGATAAATTTAATCCTCTCTTTTAGAGTGAGATACGGTAGGTGGAAAATATTTATCTGTCTGTAGACCTGTTTAAATCTGCGACGTTGCTCAAGGGTCAGTAAATTGATATAATTTCTTATAAGAGGAATATATAGTTGTGCAGCCAAAGTTTTGCAGTGATATAAGCAACAGCTCCTGTCACTCAAAGCTATAAGTTTTTCACTATTGAAAATATATCCTTCAAGCCGATTCCTTCCGTTTGATTTGGACATTGCAGACGATGGTCGGCGGATATATATATAGTGGCCACATTCACAAGTAGCTATCCAGGAAATTTTAGGCAAAACTGCTGCGAAAAACAATAAGTCCTCGCCGATTGATATTGTAGAGTCAAACCGAGTATCTCCGATTATGTCTCTACGGATAATCTTGTCCCAAAGAGCATTGTGCCGTCCTCGTATAAACCAACGTACTATTGATTTTTTCCCGTGATATTCTGCCCGTGAAACTCTGAATTCCAAATCAGCCTCGTTGGTCCGCTCGATAAAATTTTTCAGAATCACATCACACCCAAGCAATTCTTCGGGAATGGAAAGATATTGAGGCGAAACCTCATCGTCTGCGTCTATAAATGCGACCCATTCACCGCGGGCATTGTCAAGGCCGATGTTTCTTGCTGAGCTGACACCTTCGTTTTTCTTGTGAAAAACACGTATGCGTGCATCCTTTCTACCCCAGTTGTCACATTTTTCACCCGATCCGTCTGTACTCCCGTCATCTATAAGCAATATCTCGAAGTTTTTCTCTTCCTGATTGAGTATAGATTTGATGCAATTGTCGATATAGGCAATGGCATTATACATCGGAACTATAACCGATATCCTTACAGATGAATCGTTATTCATTTTCGTTGAAATCCTTGATTATGCGTGCAGGTATCCCTCCTACTCTTACTCCGGGATTAATGTTGTGCGTGACAACGGCTCCAGCTACAACATGCGCCTTTTCTCCGATTGTTTTTCCCGGACAGATTATCGCCATAGTGCCTACTACCGCTCCTCTCTCAATTGTGACATCAGCCCATTTACCTGGTCCGGCTATACAGTCATACTGTAGCCCATAATCATGATATCCTGTGACGACCATAGCCCGAGATGCTACCTTCGAATACGCTTTCATCTCTATTTTGCTTTCGGCCGGGCCCATAAGTATTGCCTCATGTCCTATCCAGCAGTTGTCACCAATTATAAGGTCGAAGTTCCCCAATATTTTGGGTGAAAACAATGATACATTTTTTCCTACTTTGGCTCCGGCCCATCGTAATAATCGTATTTTCATCTTATTACAGCGGGTCGGAGGCATTAATTTACAGAACAGATTGAAGAAATATATCTTGGTCGTGCTTATTGCCATTTTAAATCTTTTTTGAAAATGCTAAAAACTTGGTATATAGCCAAAGCGTATGATTTATCATGAAGCCTTTGAACCGGCTTTTGCGGTCTAAACCCGTGGGTAATGCCAATGGATAATAGGGCTTCTCCTTAAACTGAGACAGATTGGAATCTTCGCTGTCAACCCAATGGCTCAATGCCTGAGAGAAGACAAAGAGTATCCGTTTTCTGAAAAAATTGTTGGCAGGAGTGCCATCTTCGGTCCGCGAAAGCATAAATTCGTTGAGTGAATCCGATATTGCAAGAAAACTTTTGACTCTCATAGAGCTTCTTGCCGATTTCATTATAGAGCCGCTGCGCTGGAAATAATTATAAACCACGTCGGGCAGATGCGCTATCCTGCGGGCTAAAAATTGTGCCCGCGGCGAAAACTCCTCATCTTCATGCAGAATTCCCTCCATAAATCGCAATCCATATCCATTCAGATATTCACGGCGATACATTGCCGCCCATGGTGACATTACGAATCCGGTATAACTGACAAAATCCGGGCCTGAGAGTATCTCCCCGCTATGGCGTGGACTATATAGGCGGGTTTGGATTGTTCCGTCTTCATGTGCCAATTGGAAGAAAAAACACATTACATCCAATTGATTATCTTCCGCATATTCAAGAGGATGTTTTATTGAATTCGGCTCGATGAAATCATCGCTGTCGACAAACCATACATACTTTCCGCGTGCATGCGTCAATCCTGTATTTCGGGCAGCGCTGAGTCCGCCGTTTTCCCGGCTGATAACTCTTATATTTGTGTGAAGAGATGCGAATTTATCGGCAATAAGTAGTGAATTATCCGTCGAGCCGTCATTGATAATCAGTACCTCGAAATCATCCTCGGACATATCCTGGACAAACAGCGACTCCAGACAACGATGCAACCATTGCTCTACATTATAGACCGGAACAATAATGGATAATTTTTTCATACTCGTATGCGCATGTAATAATTGCTGAATAAAAAGTCAGGCGTTGCGGTTGAATCTTCTGGCAAAAGCTGAAACCGCCATATTGAAAAATATCCTGTTGACAGAGCTAAAATATAGAATAAACTCTTTAAGATTACGGGGAAGTCCCAATCTCTTTGAAAAAGACGGATATACGCTTGTGAAGATGACGCTTATGCTCTTTTTCTCAGACTCGGAAAAGGAGTCAGCAGCATTGTTGAATTTAGATTTTAAATACAGAAGCGAACTGAGGCAGTAATATTGGAAAGCTTTAGTCTTATCCGGAGATATTTGCGTTTCCTTCGCCGCTTCCAGAAGACGTTTGTTTGTCAGAAGTGAGCGATAATGGTAGGGCTTAAGTCCTTTTGTAATGGAACTCTGTACAAGACGGTAATAAAACTTATCAGCTGAGAAAGCAACTTTCCGGCAATCTTTTACCCAAAGCCGCTGCATTCCTTCGTCGCTGTTGTACGACTCTGTCGGCATCCCAATCCCTCTTATTAACGAAGTTCGCCAAAGAGCAAATCCAGGTATTGAATAATCAAGCATGAGTTCAAAAGCATCCCTGCCCGAAATGCATTCGGCCTGAGAGCGCCCTGTCATGTCATTCATGCGGTTCTTCGCATCGTATTTATGGTCATCGATATGCTCACAAAAGAAGTGGCATGATGGAATGACTGCATCCGCTCCGGTAGCTTCCTGTTTTTCAACAAGGCTTTGCAGCAGCGACGGCTCAAGCATATCGTCATGCGACATATAGAGAGTCCATTCGGCTTCCAGACGGGGAAATATATAGTTCCACGCAAACGGGACAGAACCTTCGTGGGGCTTTTCTATAACGACAATCCTATTGTCTATGCCGGCATATTGCCTAAGCAGTTCTACAGAACTGTCGGTAGAGCCGTCATCGACAAACAGTGCGGTAAAGTCAGAGAATGTCTGAGATAAGATACTTTGGACAGTCTCGGCTATATACTTTTCACCGTTATATACAGGAATAAAAATATTTACTTTAGCCATTCTTGCCGATTTTACCTGCCAGTTCCACAATCTCCTTTCGTTGAAGCCAGAGCATGCCTTGCTTTTTGTTGGCCTTCCGGTTTTTACAGTATTTCGGAATTCTGACGATTGACTTGCCTATTGCGGCAATCTGCTGCAATACAAGCCGGCCGTTTCCTCTCGCTATCTCCTTTCCGCTATATACGACAAAAAAGAAATATTTGTTGAAGAACATATAAAGCTGTCGTCCGAGACTATTGTTTATGTTGAGATAAACCTCAGTTTCAAGATTTCGCATTACAACCCCTTTTTTAGCCATCGTCTCATTGCCGAAACCGTCCCTGTCGTGAACCATTTTTGCTGCAGGAACCACACCGACCTTAAGTCCGTGGTATTTGACACGTTGCGCGTAATGGTGGTCTTCTCCGTAATGGAAAAAAATCGGGTCAAACCCGCCGATTCTCTCTAACGTGGCTTTGGGGATGAACCAGCCGGCAGCGGGCACACAGTCCACGTGATATACCTCTTGAGGTTCTCCCATAGTACAATCTTCCAAAAAATCGGTGCCGATGGATTTCAGATACCCCTTGAATTGAGAGTCAAGCCGAGTACGGCAGCCATGAACGTGCAGCGGACTGAGAATGCCCAGATCGGCATGTGCGGGATTTTCAGATACGGCAAGCAGCTTTTCAAACATATCAGGATAAACATAAGCATCCTGATTAAGCAGATACACATAATCCGCTCCATTGTCAAACGCATAGCGGATACCGACATTGTTGGCTTGCCCGAATCCTAAATTCTTTCCCGTCTCTAACAGTTTTATTTCCGGATAGTTTTTTTTTATGAATTCAAAAGTGCTGTCGGTTGAGCCGTTGTCAATTATGACAGTTGAGGCCTGTATAGTAGATTTTCGTATGCTTTCAAGGCTCTCCTTAAGCCACTTCATCCCATTCCAAGTGACAATAACAATAAATATATTAGGGCTCATATTTAGTCTACAGTTAGAATAGTAATATATTTTTGAATATTATCTGTGATAATCTCCTCGTGTAATAATTGTGTGAGACTTTACTTACACTGCTATCCTATTGATGAAATAAATTTGTCAAATGCCCCACGTGCTATTAATTTTGCCTTATCACGCGCTACTTTATCTCCAAATGATGGGCTCTTCATAAGATATATACAATCATTAATAATCTCATCTCGACCTGTATCAGTTAACATTTTCGTTGAAATATCTATCATTGATGACGTTTTGTTCAAAGTCATTAGAAGTCCTTCAATCTTATGCTCATAGCTTAGGGCGATAAATGGAACAGCATTATTTAGTGCAAATACAATGCTATGGTAACGCGCGCCAATAATGAGTTGAGAGTTACGTATTATTGTTTGTTGAATGTCTGAACCATATTCATCTGAAATGATAATAGCCCTCTGCTTGCGCTCAAGTTTATCAACTATATCTCTGAATAAGTGAATGTCATCAGCCGGATATCCGTAATGACAAGTTTGAGGTAGAAATACAATTTTGTGCTCAGGACGGTTGTCTAGTATCGCATTGGCAAGTTTAATATAAAAGTCAAGAATTTCAGTCTTGGAAACCTTTCCTCTGTAAGCATAATGCCAAATCAGTAAATTTGGAACAAAAACAACATACTTCGTATTGTCTAAAGATTTTGCTATTTTAGAGGGAATTTTTGCAACTGGAGATTCTAAGAATGCAGTATCCACCGTTGACGTGAAGTTAATATCTAACTCTCGTGCAATTTCCTCGGATTTAGTGTCCCTTAACGATAGAAATGAGAAATAATTCAATAATTCAATGCTATATTCTCGAAATCTTTTGTTTTTTTCGGAATCGATTGGGAATGGACCAATAGATCTCCCATAATAGAAAATCGGCTTACGTAATTTTTTCGCCAGAAGAAGCAGCTTGATATGTCCCCAGTTTTGAAACCCGCCCATGCAAATTCCCCCTGGAGCATTAACTATTATATCAGCTCTTTTTATATGAAGAAGTAACGATCGGAGATGTGGAATAATGTAAAACAATGGCTTTAAATTCCCATGCAAAATATATTCATCCATCAAGTATTTATTTAATTTACTCATTATACGAGATGGTCGTGGAATTTGAAGTCCAATATATTGTACATTCGGGCAATTAACCTTAAACTCATTAATGCATTTTTCCGGTTGGTTAAAAAATAGTACATTAATTTTGTAATCAGGTTTTGTCTTGGTTAGTTGTCGAATTAATGCTCTATGAGCCGATTCATCACCGCGATTATTAAGCGGTTGATTTATAATTAAAATGTTTTTCATTATTGAAACTACTTTTCAAAGTTATTAGTTCGCTCAACGGGTTTTCTTGTCGAAATTGCAACTTTGAACTCGTTCGGATAATATCCCGTTCCGATTATTAAAATTGGTACTTCATTTTCAGGAACATTAAAATGCTTTAACTCGTCCAGCTTTTTTCCGTTGAATCCGCAGGATAGAGGAATAGTGCCTAATCCTTGGAAATGAAGTGCGTTAATTAAGTTCATTGCATATAGCCCTCCGTCAACATATGCTTGGAAAACTTCATATTCTAAAAATGCACGTAAGTCAGCCGTAACTAAAATAGCACAGTGAACATCCTGCTCAAAACCATTGGCACCTCCTTGCCATTTTAGTAATTTATGACATATAGAGCCTTTGTATACATGAGTCTTCCAACCTTGCCTATTGCATGCCGATGGTGTTCTCGACGCTAAAGCTAACGCTTTTGAAATAATCGAATCTGAAGGTAAATCAGCAGTGAAGTATCTGACCGAGTGTCTACTATATATCAGGTCTTTGAAATCTCCTTTTGCTTTATTGATAATATTATCAGAGGAGCATATCTCAATACCTCCAAAAATTTGTACCGGAGAGGTTAGATATTTTACTGATAGTTCGTTATATATCGCCTCTATCTCTTCTATATTAACATCACTTGTATCTTTAGTGTGAGAAATGTACTTTTTTATAGTGACCAAAGGATATGTAAGGAAATCGGGGTCAATCAGTCCGTATCTATCATCATATATTTTTAGTCTTTTGCAAAGGTTAGTAATTTTTGCAACGCCGAACCCTTTTTTAGTATCTTTTATTGACAATGCTTTTTCAATGATATGATTTTCCCGCAATAAAGTGTATTGCATTTTTTGCATATCAGAATTGGTATTTGTGCTTGCATTGAATCTGAGACTTCTTTTCAAGAGCCATTTGCAATTAATTTTAATGTTATTTTGCGGCCGCGGAGTCCTTTTTGTAAAAGTTCTGATCCTACGGCAGATTGCATTGTATATTTTATGTATCATAACGAATAGGATTTTTTATCTAGTTTTAGGATACATCTGATCTTGTTAATCAGAAAAGACTGCTCTTTTTTCTCGAGACCGAACAAATATATCGAGAATAGTGTCCATATAACTGACATCGGAACCAAAATGAAAAATCTGAGGTATCCAGGTTCGCATATATTAGCTATGACTAATGGCAGAGAAAATGATACAACGGAAACTTTAATGCAAGGCACCCAAACAGATGAGATGTAATTTCTTACAGGGAAGTTCATAAGGCGTTTCAACGCCATGAACCGTGGGATGTCCATTAAAAAATATATTGCGATATATAAAATGTTAGCAATCCATACAGACATTCCAAGTTTAAAGGCTATCCAACTTAATGGAAACACAAGGATGCATATTGCTGTGACTTCTAGCTGGTAACGTTTCATCTTGCCCGCGGCATTGATTAATGTTACCATGCCATTGCCTTGTGCTAGTGCTAGAGACTCAAACATGGCAAATCTAAGATATGTAACTGCATATTCAGGCACTGTACCTAGCCAAATTTTTAGAAGAGTCTCGGTCTCAATTACTATAGGCACTAAAAATATAAATGTCAGAAGCCATGTTAAGCGATCACTCCTATTTGTAAGAGTAAAACAGTAATCTAAATCTTTTGTAGCGTACGATTTGATAATCTGCGGATTAAGCGCGGTTGTGAAATTGCTTATAAAACTTCGGACACAGTTTCTTACTGAAAACGCAATTCCACGAGCAGCATTGTAAAGGATGCCGAAGAAAACGTTTACGAGCATGTTGATACCCTGCGAGTTTAGAATCATAGCTGTCTGTCCAAAGAAAATCCATCCGGAATAAGATGTTATTTCTTTTAAGAGCCCTTTGTCAAGAATACGCCGGTACTTTGCTTCCTCAAAATGTCTGGAACAATATATCCCATAAAATATTCTCATGAAAAGGCTGGTGCAAACTAGCAGGATAGAATAAAAAATTAAATGATTAAATTGGGAATCCTTGACTAAAAAGCAAATGGCTAATCTTAAAGCCGCACTTATTATACTACTATAGGCGTATATCGACATGTGCTCGTGTGCTATTATTGTCGCACTGTATGGTACGGAAACCAAGTCCAATATCATAATTGCTATCGAACATTGCAGAACCCAATTTGCGGCATAAAGACTGTCTTCTGGTATTTTAGCGGAAGTGTTCAAGAACCACTGCCCCCCGATTTCTAACGCAACAAAAGCGATGAATGATAATATAATCTGAACATTTACAGTCGTTGAGAATACATTGCGCATTCTTTCAAGATTACCTTCACCGAGTGAATAGGTTATAAATCGGCTACAGCCAGTAGCTATTGCTCCAGTTATTATTGCTCCAAAAGAAGTGATTCCTCCAACTACAAAAAAAATTCCGTAATTGTCAACACCAAGAGCTTCAAGCATAACTCTTGAAGTGTATAATCCGATAATTAAAGTAATGAACGTACGGAAATACAACGCAATAGTATTCTTGAGAATACGTTTATTCTTTGTTGCTGAACTTTCTTTCATTATAGAATTTGCATATCTATTGTTGTGAGTTTTGTTGGCTTTATATATTCTCTTTGCCACTTAGATCTTTTATATTGTTCTTATTTTAATCGGTAGGCGTTGAGGCTTTGGCGATTTGTGTATCTGTTTTTGTTGTTTTAGTTTGCTTTTCCCTTTTCTTAGTTTTGTCCCACTCAGCTGGCTTGCGTACGGTCAGTTTTCCTTATCAACGCCGATGAGAATCCCGAATTGACAAATGTCTCAGCTATAGCCAAGAATATTGACAACATGGCTATTGCCGAGAATTGGTCGGGCAACACAAGTCGGGCAAGAACTACGCTTATTGCAAATTGAATAAACTGAATTCCACCCGTTTCAAGAATTTTCCAGATTATGCTGTGAAAAGCCTGTCGTTTTAATGATGCTTCTGCCATTTACATTTATAAGTGTTATGATAATCTGTAGTTATTAATTCAGACGATGAAACCTTATACTCATCATTATTCTGATTAAAATACATCTTATGTTGTCTCCACTTTGGAAGACGACGTCCGGAAATGCTTAAAAAGCTGACGTTCGATATATCGTCGGCGCAGATAGTCAATGAGTGAGCATATAATGAATACGGCCACGGGAACGGCGATTGCCTGGGCTATCAGCGAGCCTAAGGGTGCATGCAGCATGTCAGGAACATTGCATACGTCCTGCCAAAGCCAACGCCGCATTGTGTCGCTTGACGCGTGGATACATAACACTCCGAATGTCCCCGCGGCAAGAAAGTTTATTGCGCGGTTGTAAAATTTGGGTATATTCTTGAATGTCATGAAAGCTGCGAGCCCTATGATAAAGGCAAGAGGCATGTTGGAATTTATTAATAAATATCTTCTGAAATGAGAATACGCAATGTTTCCTGTTGAATTGCTCAGATATATCGCTGATATATTGATGGAAATAGCAATGATGACCCCGATGATGAGTATCATGCTCCACATTTTCAGGCTTTCAGTGAATTTGTTCGGGTAAAGGCGTATATATGCAGCTACAAAATACATTGTCATATACCACAGCGGCTCGTTCATTGTCGGCGCAAAAAGAAAGCATGAGCATCCTGACAACACGATGAGGAGTCCGCTTATCAACAAAAGTAATTCCCGGCGCGAACATTTGTCAATAAGTTTATTGTAAAATGGCACAAAGGCATAGAAGCAGAGGAAACTTGCCGTAAATCCCTGATTGATACCGTTCAGCGGTCCCAATATTTTTTTGACTATACCTTTTGCCGTAATGGGCTCATATCCTGCAAGTGAGAAAATTAGCATTATCAAAAGCCCGTAGAAGAGCACTTGCACGACCAATTTCATGTATCTCTTAAGCGTCAGATCCATCCGGCACATGAAATATCCGGAAATCAGTATGAAACTGTTTATTGCCGTTTTGCCCCACAGTCCCCACACCTCAAGAAAATATTGTTGCATTGAGGTGCTTTCGTAGTTGAACTGGTTTGTTACCGTTGAGTTTACTACATAGTGATGCGCTACTATTGCCATCATTGCTAAAATGCGCAATAGTTCTAAGTTGCTGTTTCTTAGTGGTTTACTTAGGGGAGGTAGTTGCTGTGAGTCATGATTGCAGACTTTTCTGATATGGTTCATTTCTTATTATGTTGTATGTTTCCTTTTGCGGTCAGTCGAGGGTTTCGATTATGGCGGTCGGAGGGAGGGTGAGGTCTATGTAGGCTACGAGGCAGTCCTGGAGGCGGACGCGGAGGCGGCGGTAGCGGGAGCCGCGCACTGTGAGGAGTTCGCCTTCAATCCAGCTGTCGTTGTGGGGGATGCGCACGCGTCGGCCTACTATGTGGGCCAGATTGTCGTCGCCGGCCGAGTGGAATGTCATTTTCTGCTCGGAGGTGGTGGCGGCGATGAAATTTGCCATTTCCGCATCGCGTATTATTACGGGCTGCCGGTATGGCAGTCCCTTGATATAGAGATATTCGACGCCGATGTCGCGGCGTACGATCGAGTCGATGCGGCTTCTGGTGTCGTTGACAAAGAATATGTCGGGGATTGCGGGTGATATTTTCCTTACCTGACGGCCGCATTTCACGGTCACGCTCTCTTTCATCGGCATGAAAAAACGGCGTACCATCCCCTGTGCCAGCTCATAGCCGTAGAGTCGCTCTGCTTTTGCGGCGGTTGCGCCGCGGCTCGGCTGCGTGACGCTTACTTTCTCCTTTCTGGAGCGCATCACTACCCATACGGTCTTTTCGCCGTCATCGTTGCCGGTGGGGGCGTTCTGAATGTAGAGGGGGCTGAAATGTAAGTTTTCGGTAGCCATTGCGGTGTGATTGGCCTGAGTGTGATTTGTGTGTGAGGCCCGTTGCGTGATTGGTCGGCTATGTTTAAGGCTTTATTAGGCTACAGACAATTCTTTCTATCCCCACTGATTGTGTATTGGCGTGCAAATCAGCGGGTTATAAGGTTTGTCCCAAAAAGTTCGGGCTCAGTTGTCGTTTGCAAAATTTTGTGAAATTCAAGCAGTTTCATTTCGTGCCATTTTGCCGCGGCCGAAGCCGCATGCAGGCCTGTTGGGGTCTGTAGTTGATAATCAAGTCCGTTTAGTCGTTATTAACGCGTTGCAAAGTTATGAATTTGCGTTTTAATTTCCAAATTCCTGTCGCTGTTTTGATGCTTTTTTAAGCTTTTGCGGATTTGGGCCGGTTTTTGTGTGTTGTGAAAGGGTTATGCGTTATCTGTCTGATGTTTGGAAATATATGCGGCCGTGGTGCGTCGTGTCAGTTGACGCGCCACGGCCGCTGTCAGGTCAGCGCGGCGGTATATGGCCGTATCTGTTGTTATTTTACGCGGAGCAGGAAGTAGTTTTTCTTTCCTTTCTGTACGAGGATATATTTGTTGTTGAGGAGCAGGTCGGCGGTTGCGGGGGCATAGACGTCGCTTACCTTCTCTTTGTTGATTGAGAAGCCTCCCTGCTGGGCGAGCTTGCGGAGCTCGGCCTTAGAGGGGAATACGGCGGCTTTCTCTGTGAGCAGGTCGGCGAGTTTGATTTCGCCGTTGAGGTCGTCGGCCGATATCTCGAACTGCGGCACGCCTTCGAATACGGCTAAGAGTGTATCCTCGTCGATTTTGCGCAGAGTCTCCGACGCTTTGTTTGAGAAGAGTATCTGCGATGCCTCTACGGCAGCCTCGTAGTCGGCCTCGCTGTGCACCATGGTGGTGATTTCCTTTGCAAGGCGTTTCTGCAGGGGACGCTGGCCGGGGTCGGCGGCCTGCTGGGCCACGAGCTCGTCGATTTCCTCTTTGGGGAGTGCTGTGAATATCTTGATATATTTTTCGGCGTCGGAGTCCGATACGTTGAGCCAGAACTGATAGAACTTGTAGGGCGATGTGTAGCGCGGGTCGAGCCATACGTTGCCGCTTTCGGTCTTGCCGAACTTGCCGCCGTCAGCTTTGGTGATGAGGGGGCAGGTGAGGGCGAAGGCGTCGTCGGCGCCGTTGATGCGGCGTATGAGCTCGGTGCCGGTGGTCATGTTGCCCCACTGGTCCGATCCGCCGAGCTGCAGGCGGCAACCCAACTCGTTGTAGAGGTGGAGGAAGTCGTAGCCCTGCAGGAGCTGGTAGGAAAATTCGGTGAACGACATGCCTTCGCGCGATTCGCCCGACAGACGTTTCTTGACCGAGTCCTTGGCCATCATGTAGTTGACGGTGATGTGCTTGCCGATGTCGCGGATGAATTCGAGGAATGAGAATTTCTTCATCCAGTCGTAGTTGTTTACGAGGATTGCGGCGTTGGGCGCGTCGGAATCGAAGTCGAGGAATTTTGCGAGCTGACGCTTGATTGCCTCCTGATTGTGGCGCAGGGTCTCTTCGTCGATAAGCTTGCGTTCCTGGCTTTTCATCGAGGGGTCGCCGATCATGCCTGTCGCACCGCCTACGAGGGCGATGGGACGGTGGCCGGCGCGCTGGAAATGCTTGAGCATCATCACTCCCACGAGATGTCCGATATGAAGCGAGTCGGCCGTCGGGTCAATGCCGAGGTAGGCCGTAGTCATGCCTTTTTTAAGTTGTTCGTCGGCGCCGGGAGTCACGGTGTGAATCATGCCGCGCCATGTGAGTTCCTGTATGAAGTCCATTGTCGTATGTTAGTGTTAAACGGTGTTTTTAAGGTCGTTATTTGAGTCGGGCGAGAGCCTCGGCGATGCGCCGCATGGCTTCGCGGATATTGTCGTCGGATGTGGCGTAGCTCAGACGGATGTAGCCGTCGAGGCAGAATGCCGCGCCGTCGACTGTCGCCACATGGGCTTTGTCGAGCAGATAGAGGGCGAGTTCGCCGGATGTGTTGATTGTCTGCTCGCCGTCCGATTTTCCGAGGAACGAGGTCACGCGGGGGAAGAGATAGAACGCGCCCTGCGGCTCGTTGCATTCCAGCCCGGGAATCTGGCGGGCAAGCTCTACCACGATGTCGCGGCGGCGGCGGAATGCCTCACACATCTGGTGCACGCAGTCCTGAGGGCCTTCGTAGGCGGCTTCGGCGGCTTTCTGGGCTATCGACGAACAGCCCGAGGTGTATTGGCTCTGCAGTTTGTTGACCGCTTTGGCGAGCCAGAGCGGAGCGGCGCAGTAGCCGATGCGCCAGCCGGTCATGGCGTAGGCTTTCGACACGCCGTTGATTACCACCACGCGGTCGGCAATCTCGGGGAACGAGGCCAGCGAGGTGAATGAGCCGGTGAAATTGATATGCTCGTATATCTCGTCGGAGAGTACGATGATGTCGGGATATTTTGCGATTACGTCGACAAGCGCCTGAAGCTCCTCGCGCGAGTAGACCGAGCCGGTGGGGTTGGACGGTGAGCACAGAAGCACCATGCGGGTGCGCGGGGTGATGGCGGCCTCGAGGCGTTCGGGCGTAATCTTGAAGTTGTCCTCAAGAGTGGTGGGCACGAGCACGTTGGTGCCTCGAGCGAGTTTCACCATCTCCACGTATGACACCCATGCCGGTGTGGGGATAAGCACCTCGTCGCCGGGGTTTATTGAGGCGAGTATGACATTGCAGAGAGCCTGCTTGGCGCCGTTCGACACTACTATCTGCTCGGGAGCGTAGTCCGCTCCGTTTTCCTCTTTGAGCTTGCGTGATACGGCTTTGCGGAGTGACATATATCCCGGGACGGGAGTATAGAAGGTGAAATTCTCATCAATGGCACGTTTGGCTGCCTCCTTTATATGCTCGGGAGTGTTGAAGTCGGGCTCGCCTACCGAGAGGTTGATGACGTCGACGCCTTGCGCCTTGAGTTCATTGCTCTTTTGCGACATTGCCAGAGTGGCCGAAGGGGAGAGCGATTGTATAAGCTCGGAGATATGTGTCATAACTTTACAAAATTTTCGGCAAAGATAGCATTTTTATTTTAATTAATAGCAAAACGGAGCATTTATGTCAGAATTTGCCACGCCGGCCTGCGCCACACCCTGCGGCAATCCGCCCGCATTACCTATATATAATATATCGACCCGACTCTACTGCAACGGCGGTTACTGTAACTGCTGTTGCAGTAGAGTCGGGTCGATTTTGGTTCATTCCGATATCATGTTTTATAGATTAACTGTGAGATATTTTGTTGTTATATATTTATTTGTTACTTTTGTAACAGCGGTTACAGTAACGGCCGTTGCATTGGTATGAAATTCTACGACAGAGAAATAGAGACAGAGTCTTTACGACGGATAGAGGCGACATCGCATCAATATGCCCAGATGACGGTGATTACCGGACGTCGCCGCATTGGCAAGACAACATTGATAAAGCATGTATTCAGGGGGAAAGAGATGGTATATTTTTTTGTGGCGCGAAAAAGCGAAGCGTTATTGTGCCAGGAACTTGCCGACACGGTGCGTGACGTGCTCGGAGAGGATATCGGTGATTTTTCCGATATATCGCGGTTGTTTGCAGCATTGATGCAGCTGGCGTGTCGCCGGCATTTCACACTGGTTTTCGACGAATTCCAGAATTTCAAGTATGTGAAAGAATCATTTTTTAGTGAAATGCAAAATATCTGGGACAGCAATAAGGATGGCGCACGGATAAACCTGATAGTCTGCGGTTCGCTATATTCGATGATGACAAAAATATTTGATGACAGGAAGGAGCCTCTCTACGGGCGCGCTACTTCGCGGATGCGCATCCGCGAATTTCCGCTGTCGACTTTACGGCAAATCATGCGTGACAACAATCCCGGCTATACTCCCGACGACTTGCTGGCGATGTATATGATCACAGGAGGTGTAGCCAAATATGTAGAGCAACTTATCATGTCGCAGGCTTTCACCCGCGATAAAATCATAGCGACAGTGTTGGCGTTTGGCTCGTATTTTATCGATGAGGGTAAAGAATTGCTGTCGGATGAGTTCGGAAAGGATTACGGCAATTATTTTTCGATAATGTCGGCAATCGCAGGCGGATATAACGGACGGGGAGATATAAAGTCGTATACCGGCATAGAGGCCGGAGGTTATCTTGACAAATTGGAAAACACCTACGACCTGCTATATCGTTATCGTCCCTATCTTGCGTCGGAAAACAGTCGCAGTGTCCGCTACGGCATCAAAGATAATTTTCTTAATTTCTGGTTTCGCTTCATATATAAATATCGCAGTGCGGTAGAGATTGGAAATCTTGACTATGTGCGTGATAAAGTGATAGCTGATTATCCTACTTTCTCCGGATGGATACTTGAGCGATATTTCCGTCAGCGTTACCGCGAAACAGGCTTATATAATATAGTGACAAACTATTGGGAGAGAGACGGCAGTAATGAAATCGACCTGATTGCGGTCAATGAGGCCGACCGGGAGATTGTGATAGGAGAAGTGAAACGAAATCCCCGCCGTATAGACCTTCACGGTCTTGAAAACAAGTCGTCAAACATTGTGGCAAAGCGCAAAGGGTGGCGTATCGAGTATGTCGCTTTGTCGCTTGATGACATGTAGTAAGTCTGACAATATGACATAGCCTGTCGGCTCAAGGTTTTACCAACATGAGTCGACAGGCTATGTCATTGTAATAGTTTGACGGTCAGCGGTAGAGGGCGAATTCGTAGATGCGGGCTGTGGTGCCTGTTGACTCCTGCATGGGCTGCAGTATGTAGAGGCGCACGTAGCGGGCGGTCTGCGGGGTGGCGAAGCGGCCGGTGGCGATGTTTTTGGTGTTGCCGGTCACGATTTCGATTGTGTGCCAGTCGTCAGTGGGGTTGTCGCGGGTCTGTATGAGCCATGCGCCCGACACGTAGCTCGGTGTCTCGTTGGCGGCGTTGACCATCTTCCATGAACTGAATGTGGCCGGTTCGCCGAGGTCAAACTCCACGAAGCCGGGACGGGCGTTGAGGTCGCACCATTTGGTGGCGGGGTCGCCGTCGACCATAGCCTGCGGTTTCTCCTGCTCGTTGACGTAGCCCGACCAGGCTACGACGTGCTCGGGTCGGAGCAGATTCTCCTTGACGGAGTCGGCTGCGGGAGCGGTGCGTCCGTCGATATTGGCGGTGCGGAACAGCGGCGCGGCGCTCTTGGCGTGCGCCATAGGTTCGGCGGCTGCGGTGGCTGCGAAAATGACGATGTCCTTGTTGTCGGGAAACACGATTTCGTTAGCGCCTTTTGGCAGGTCGACAGCAATGCGGAACATGTAGGTGAACTCGTAAGGCTCGTCGCCCTGCTGCGAATGGCGGTGGGTGCCGGTCCAGGCGATGTCGGCGTCGGTGAGGTAGCCATCGGTGTGGCCGGTGTGTCCCCACTGGCCTATGAAACCGGTGTAGGATGGCACGTTGATTTCGACAGTCGATTTGCCCGTTTTGACAGTAGCGGTGGCGGAGCCCTCCTCGATGGCGGCGGCAGCAAGGAGGTAGACGCGGTTATAGTCGGCGCCCTGAGGCAGGCGGATGGTGTCCCCCTCGCAGGTCATGCCGTTGAGCAACTTCTTGTTTTCAAGGGAGAAGGGAATACCGTCGGAAACGAGGCGCGAGGGGACGAGTTCGGCGGCGTAGGAATATGATTCGCTGAAAGCGCCGTTGCCGGTGAACTGGTTCCATGTGAAGCATTTGCGGTCGTAGTCGAGGGGCAATTCGGCGAATGAGCGTGCGGGAGCAGTCGGAGCGGCCGCGAGTTTCACTTTGTAGGTGCGGATGCCGTTGGGGTTGATGTCAACGTCGAGCTGTCGTCCGCTGAAGCGGGCGGGAGCCCCGGTTTTCTCGGTGCCGTCGGCCTCGTAAGCCTCGATGATGTCGGCTGCGAAAGTGATTTTGCCCTTTTGCGGGGTGCCGGCGCTTTCGTAGACGCGCACCACGTAGCAGTCGTCGCTCTCGGCTTTCTTGAGCGCCTTTATCATGATGCGGTTGTTGTCGACCGAAGCGAGCGAGAATGTGCGGCCGAGGCGGCCATTGTGGGCGGGTGCTATGAAGGGCTTGACGCGCTGGTTGAGCAGCTCGGCGCGATGCTTGGCCGCTGCGGCGTCGAGACTGCCGGCGTGGCCGGTGATGCTGTAGGTGAACTCGTGGTGTCCCCGGTCCTGATGGTCCTGGAAGGCGTAGAAGTTATTGCCTGTGGAGGGGGTGTGGAGCAGCGTCAGGCGCATGGTGTTTTCGTCGGGCTTGTCCCAGCCGTATTTGCTGTCGTTCATCATCGTGACGCCGTAGGAGTTGTCGCTGTCGGTCAGGTCGGCCCAGTATTGTGCGGGCACTTCATAGGCTATGTCGCTGTTTACGCCACGGCTTACGGTGCCGAGGCCGAGGTCGTAGACGGTCTGCGCATTTGATACGGAGAGGGGAAACTCGGCTTTGAGCAGGGCGTCGGTCGAAGCCCAGTCGACGGTGTTGCGGAAGTCGATGCGGTCGGCCAGTGCGCCTTCATACATGACGATATCCTGCACGAAGCGCGAGCCGCCGTGCTCCTTGGCTACACGGAGCACCTTGCGCATCGGGCCATCCTCGACGAGCGTGGCCGATACGTTGCCGGCAACGGATACCGGTTCGCGGTCGACAGTCTCCTTGAGTATCTCCCATGCCGGCCATGAGACGGAGCGGTTGCCCTCGAACATGGCGAGGCGGATGGCTTTGCCTGCTTTTACAAGTTCCTTGTCGTGGCGCTTGTCGACGAGCGACACGATGTCGCCGTTGTCGTCGAGGCGCAGGCGGTAGACGGAGTTCTCGATGCCGTCGGCCTGAAGCTCAGGTGCTTTGCTCCTGTCGCTGCCTCGTAACTTCACGCCGTAGACCGCCATGCCGTTGGCCGGAACGGTGACTTCGGCGAGCACGCGGGCGTTGCCGTCGGGTCCGCAGGGGAGAGTCTGCGCCGGAACCTTGCGGCCGTCGGGGCCGGTGACATCTACGCGGGCTGCACGCCCCTGCTTCGGGAGCGTAATCTCCACGATGTCGGTCACTTCGGAGCCGAGCGGATTGTACATCACGACCGGAGTGCCGTCGACGCGTGTATCCATCAGTCGCGACACGCCGTCGACAGCGGTAGTGACGGTTGAGGCAAACTGCTTGAGCGACAGCAGTTCGTCGTTCCATGAAAATTCATATACGCGCGGTGTGCTCGTGCCGGTGAGGTCGTCGTGGAACTGGTGGAAAATGAACCTTTTCCACGCTTCGGTCAGCGCCTCGGATGGATATTGGCCGGCGCCGAGCAGCTCGGCGGCCACGGAGGCTCGTTCGGCGGCATCGGCAAGAAGCTCGTTCTGACGGTTGTAGAGCTTCATCGCGGCCTCGGAGGTGTAGCATCCGGTGCCGTGGACGTCCATGAGCAGTTCGCCGTCGAAGCGGGGCAGCTCTGGGTGTGCGTCGAGTGGCATGAAATCCTTGTACATGCGGTCGCTCGTGGCGCTTATGATTTCGAGGTCGCCGTCGGCGGCTGCCGAGCTGACGGTGGTCTCGACCGAGGTGATGGTGGGGGAGCCGCCGCGGTCGCCGGTGCCGTAATAGTGGTAGAGCACATCGACCGGGCTCTCCTTGAGCCGGCTTTTCAGCAGCTCGCTGCGCGAGAGGTCTTCGTGGCCCCAGCGGGTGGTGTAGTCATATCCGTGGGCCATCATTATCTCCGATCCGTCGATGCCTTTCCACACACCGACGGCAAACGGATAGCGCCGGTCGCCGTCGTAGAAGGCGTGGTTGCGCCATCCGAGTTTCTGCGACGAGAAGCCGATGAGGCCGCAATGTCTGGCGATGGTCGGCAGTGTCCATCCGAAACCGAAGCAGTCGGGGAGGAAAATATCGGTGCTCTCGACGCCGAACTCATTGCGGAAAAACTCCTGGCCCAGAAGGATGTTGCGTATCATCGACTCGGGGGAGGGAACGATGACGTCGTTGGCGTCCCACGACGCGCCCGATATGTGCCAGCGGTCGGCCTTGATATAGGGCTTCATCAGTTCGTACTCGCGGGGGAAGTATTCTTTCATCCAGGCATATTTCACGCCCCCTTCGAAGTTGAAGACATAGTCGGGGTAGGTCTGGAGGAGTTTGAGGTTCTGGTTGATGGTGTTCCACACATACTTGCTGATGGTGGTCTGTATGTCCCACTCCCACTGGGTGTCGAGATGGGCGTCCGATACGAGATATACCCGCGGTTTTGTTTCCGCGGCAGTGTTGTCGGCGGCCGAGGCTGAGCCTGCGGGAATTACGGCGGCAGCGGCAGCTATGGCGGCGATGAGCAGTCGGTTCATGGCGTTGATGTTAAGGTTTTGTCTGGCTGTATAAGCAAAATGGTAAGTAACAGTTCAAAAAAATGAGAATGGTTGGTATAAAATAAATTTAAACAGTTACTTATTGCAAATATAGGATTTATCATGTAAAAACACGGCATGCTGACACGAATATGCGATTTTTTGCACCGTTGATGGCCTATGTGCGGTGAAGGCAGCCCCGGTCGGAACAGCAGCGCGATGCCTCAAAATGTGAAATAAATATAAAGGTGAACTTTTGCGGATGGGTATTTGTATGAAAAAGAGTATCTTTGTGATATAAACATCCTTGCGGGTGGCATGTATTGAGGGAGCGGCACAGGGACTGTAACATTTTGGCGCGCCGTGCGTCTATGTTATAGATGTCTGTGGCTCTGTCACAACGTAATACAAATAAATGTTAATTACCAATAAAATCACGTATGAAACTTAAAAAGCTTGCGCTCAGGGCGCTCGGCGGACTGATGACTGTTGCATTGGCCGCCTGTATGCTGACTTCTTGCAACAAAGACGGAGGGAACAGTGACAAACTTGTGGAGAACATACCGTCGTCGGCGGTGTTTGTGTTTAAGATGAACCCGCAGCAGGTGTTCGAGAACGCCGGCTGCAGCGTGGACAACGGCAAGATTATACTGTCGGAGAAATACAGCGATGCCATCAGGAAAAACGCGGGTGGCGCGGCGCTCAAGATTGTCACCGAATATCTTACATATACCGAAGGCCTTAAGCTTGACGCAATCATGCTCTTCTCGACACAGGAGTCGGGCAATGATGTGGCGCTCGTCGGCCTTGTCAGCGACGCTGCTCCGGTGAAAGCCCACCTCAAGGAGCTTGTCGGCAACCAGAAAGAGGAGAACGGTTACGACGTGTTCAATATTGGCGGCTCTGTAGTGGCTGTCAGCGACAATATGATATGGATTGCCCGCAATATGCGTATAATAGAGAAGCATATCGCCGATGCTGCCAAATCAAATATCGCATCGGTCAAAGGTCTCGGCGAGTTCCTCGCGCAGGACAATGCGCTGGCATTTGCAATCTCGCTTCCCGAAATCAACAAAGAGCTCAAGGCTCAGGGCATAGATATAGAGGAGAAACTTACGGCTGACGGCGTTTCGTCGCCTCTCGCCGCCAAGCTCGCCGGAGTCATGGACTACTACGCCTGCGGTTCGCTGAAATTTGAAGGCAATACCGCCTCGGGCGAGATGTTCCTTGTAAACGAAGCTGGCGAACGCAACGAGTTCGGAAAAATACTCAATGTCATCGACACCGGCTTCCTTGCCAACGTTCCCGCAGATGCCAATGGTGTCATGGCGATGGGCAATATCGCCGACGCCGACATCAAGGCGCAGATTGACAGCTCCGTGGCCGATTACAAATCGCGCTACGGCAATACCGACGGTGCCCAGTATCTTGATCTGATCACCTGCTGGGACGGCACGGCGGCTTTTGCTGTCGAGTGCAACAAGCTTGCAGTCATGGACCCGATGAGCATGATGAATATGTCGCAGAACGAAATTGTAGAGACCGTATTCAAAAATCTCAAGTTTGTGGCTATGGTTCACTATCCTCAGGAAATTGTCAAGAACTACACCGATATACTGTCTGATTTCATACAGAGCAACGGCGTAGCTGCCACTCAGGCTGCCGACGGACTCTACAGTGTTGAATTGCCCGATATGTTCAATCTCTATTATGGCGACCGCAACGGTTACCTTACATTCGCCAACTACGAGGCCGCAGGCAACAGCATGTCGCTTGCCGACAAATTCGCCGGCAAACGCGTTGCAATCTACGGCCGTTCGGAAGCCAATCCGGTCATGGAGCGTTTCGGATGGAACTTCGGTTCGGAAGGCATGCTCTGGCTTGATGCCGACGCTGTCAGACTCAGAACCGAACTTACCGGCACTTCGGCCAACTTCCTCCAGGCTCTCATCGAGCCCCTTACGGACATCGATAACTTGCAGAATCTGATGCAGTACGGAGCGGAGATGAACGGTATGTACGACATGTCGGACGACGATTACGCATACGACGATTATTATGACTGTTACGACGATGCCGAACCGGCTGTCGAACTGTAATCGCCCCCCTCATATACAGGACAAATAGAGGGTGTTGCAGAACTCCAAAATTTCGGTTTGCGATGTAGGGACGCACGGC
>CAMWJS010000003.1 GCA_947174635.1 uncultured Muribaculaceae bacterium | reverse complement strand
TCTTCTCCACCTCAGTATTGGTGAACATGCGTATTTCCGCCGCCGCATCCTGATAGTTAGCCATGCCGACAGGGATATTTGTACGGTATCCCGTTGTTGTGCGCCCACTGACGTAAGCCATGTATATACGCACAGCCTCCGCATACGAGATGTCAGTAATGCCATTGAGCACAAAGAAGCCGGTTGCCTCATTGTATCGCCCGTAGCTTTTGTAATAAGAGCTGTTGACAAAGCGATTACTGCATGCAGCGTTCCATTGGTCGATAAACGCTTGCGGTGGTCTTACCCACTTGGCGTCGGCAGCTTCAAGTACGGAGCGCTGCGCTGCGGTGACCTCTTTGTAGTTGTCGATGGAATCTGACGGAAGCAGACGCTTTTCGGTGATGAACGTGTGGAAGTTTGTCGGGTAATTTTCGGTAATAAAATTACCCCCCCCTACATATATCGCTGTATATGAGTCGTTTATAATCTTTGTTTGTATCATAACTTAAATTGGTTTAGACAGTTGCTATTGCGATGTTTTTTTCTGCTGCGGCGTCGCCCAGGGCAGTCCACTGAGCAAGTTCCTCCGCGGTCAGCGCGGCCGCAGCCTCGTTGGTAGTATCCCCGATAAGCTTGGCGTAGACGTCAGGATGGCACTTGACTGTGCATTCCACCGAGTTAGCAATTGTATAACTTACGCTTTCGAGATTAAGAAGCGGGCAGCCAGCCACATCTAAGGTGTTTCCCCTCTTTGTGGTTATTATCTTTGCTTCTTGCAGAGCCGGACAATTGCCGTATTGATAGTAAGTCGTCTGCACATCAAGTATTCCTATCACCTTGCGCAAACTAAGACAGTTATAAGCCATACACCCCGAAGTCTGCATCTGCACTACCTCTCCATTAAAATTCTCTCCAATATTGGCTACAGAAATATAGCGGTTTGCACCGATGGTGCTTTGCCACCCGCGTAGAGTTCTTTCCGGCGGGAAATTAGTCCTTACCGACAAATTACGGTGATAATAATAATATGTTTCCGCATCATCTTTTGGGTAGCCGAGTGCAAGAATAGAAATAGCTTCGCTTGCTGTTATGTCCGTTATGCCGTTAAGTTCAAATAACTGAGTGTACTCGTTGTATTGCCCTATTTTTCTGGTACGTTGATAAGCATCACGATATGTACAACGCTCATTCCACTCATCAATAAGACCGTTTCGCTCATATCGCACCAGTGCCTCGGCATACGTCAGTTCCTTGCCGTCGGCGCCCATGCGGTAGTTGCGGTTGGCGAGCTTCGTGCCACCGATGGATGCCCACATGTCGTCGAACAGGGCCGTTTTGACAACCTCGATATCGTCGGTGACAGCGATAAGCTCTGTGCCGTCATGGCGATAGAGCGTCGAGCCCTTACGGAATAACGCATTAGTCTTGGCAAGTCGCTTGCCTCCAGGACGGGGCGTTATATTGTGCGGCAAAATAAAGGTACCGCCATCCTCTGTTGTCTGTACAAAATAATGTACGTCTGAGCAATACCAGATACTGTCTACACGTTTATCGTTCGTTTCGTCAACCGTTGCCACTATGCCATCAAAAGGATAAATGCTGACGTCTGTCGTATGGTTGTCAATTTTCGTATTTAGAGTTGTTTCTGCGTTAGAAAGAGCGTCATTGAGGTCGTCGACATCATCACGTAGTTTCTGCGGCTCCCATTCGACAAGGCTTTCGCCGTCATGGCGGTAGAGTGTCGCGCCGCAGCGGAAAAAAATATCTGATCTGACTCCGGTCACACTCCCGTACTTCGGGTCAAAAGTGTTGTGTGGCACACTGTACGACAGTCCCGACGGCGTTCTCTCAACAAAGTAACCCAGCTTCTCGACATAGACTACCGCGCCAACGGGGCGATGCATCGCTCCGTTGGCATCCAGTACAATTCCGTCGAAAGCTGATATTCCGGCGTTTGCGGCGTTAAGACGTGTAGCGGCATCAATCTCGTCGACACGTGCGTTGATTTCCGCGTTCCACTCCACGAGCTCCCCATCGAAACGGTAGAGCACTCCGTCGCAATAAAAGATGACATCATCGCGCGCCATCAGCCGGTCGCTGTCGTTATGGGGCAGCGACGACGACAGCCCCGCCTCGTCAGGCTGATAGAAACACAGTTCGTCGACAACATACCACACCGAGTCCGTATCCTCCTGTCTGATACCGTCAACCGACTGCACCATGCCGTCGAAACGCAGCACCGCCATACGTTCCTCCAGGTCATTGAGGTCATTCCGGGCACCATTCCTGACCGAAGTGATGTAATCGCGCAGCGTCGAGCTCTCCAGCTCTTCAATTATTGAACCGTTGGGCGACACATAGAGCTTCGCGCCGCAACGAAACACGACATCTGTCCTGATGCTTTCGAAACCGCCTACTTTGTTGAGTATATTGTGTGGCACGCCGTACGACGGTCCCGAAGCGGCTTTTTTGACAAAACAGCCCTCCGTTATCGCAAAACACACACTGCCCTCGGCCAGCTTCATGACATCGGCGGCATGCACCACCATGGCATCAAAAGGAAATATACCCAGATAGAGCTTGTAATCCAACAGATCGGAGTTGGCACGGCTTATATTGTCATCAAGCTCATCTATCGACTCTGACAGCGCATCTGACATCTGCGTGAGCTCTTTGCCAAGACTGGTGACCCGCACGGCGAGCGCCGCCCCTTCATCACCCGGATATGCCGTCTGCGCAGTGTGTCCCAGAGCGAGATCTGTGCCGACTATCGCCATCGTTGTGCCTGCCCAGCGATACTGTTTGTTGGTAGATATGTCGATATAAACCTTTCCCGACACAGGTGCACGACCTCCGTCCGTCAAATCACCGAACGGCATCGCATCAGCCCAGTCATTGTAATACTGCGTGGGCGTCGATGCCGATGCCCAGAGAAATTTGCCTGATGATGCGCAATACACCACCTCGCCGGCTTCTGTCGCCCTCCCTATCAGTATTGTCGCAACGCTATCAATTATGCGCGCGAACTCAACCACATCATCCATTGCGCCCGGAATAAAGCGCGCCGGCACGAAGCCGTTGGCATCAAGCGGCGCAATCCCCGACGCCACCCCTATTTTGCCGGCAATGCTGTCGACATCTGACTGCGCCTTGTCGGCCGCCGTCAGAGCCTTGTCTGCGGTCGTCTGTGCGGATGTGGCTGTTGACTTCGCATCGTCAACATCATCTCTCAGCTCTTCAAGCTCAGCAATGCATTCATTTAATTCTATCGACGGCGTCCCGCACAGCTTCGGGCTACCATCCTCATTGACCTGTGCCACCCATGCGCCTCCCATAGAGAGATAGACCTGTGCCGGCAACGTCTCGCCGACAAGAGCCCACCACCCGACCTGCGGATTGGGGTAAGCCTCATTAAGATTTGTGGCAGTTTTAAACAACCCCTTGTCCGACCCCTTGATATTGCGCGCCTCAAGTCGCCCCTCCACTTTAAGATCATGGCCGATGACAGCCGAACCTCTCACTGTCGCCCTGCCTCCTATGGCTACATTGCGGACAACCGCCACGCTTCCGTCTATTTGCTTATTTGGATTTGAACTCATTGTAATGCCGTTTTTGAAATTTCTGAGAATATTGATGATTTTTCGGTCTCGCCAAGCGTCAGCGCGACAAGCGATGCCGCGGCATACACCACTGCCGTGTAACAGCGCTCACTGATATCTATGCCATCATCTGCGTCTATCTTCGGATAAGGCACATACTGCGCGCGTCTCACGTATGCCTCCTCGCTCTTGCACGAATAAAACTCCAGCGCCCTACCCTCCGGGCGCATCACCACCGCGCATACCGGCCGCTGCGACGTGCCCCGCAGTGCCTTTATGCGCTGGCGTTGCATCGCATATTCGGCATCCGTAGGAAGTATTACCGTCGATACTCCGCGCTCCCAGTCGCTCATCTCGAAAACAATCAGTCGCATAAAGTCATCAGGAAGCAACACCCAGCCGCTTTCCTGATCTCCCCAAAACACCGCTTCTCCGAAATTGTGCCCCAGCTCCAGCAGATGCGTCGGAGCGCTGCAATGCACCCTCTCCACCGCCTCCGGTATCTTGCTCCTGATTATATCGTCAAGAGCAAGCGAATCCACATCCCCAGTCTTTATCAGCTGCTCGCTCGTCATGTTCTGATCGAGACACACACGCACATCGCGCATGATATCGTGAACACTATATATCATGGCGCATTAGCTTTATTCTCCCTCGGCCGTTTCCTCCTCGGTGGCCGCATTTCCGTCGGCAACACCGAACTTTGCCCCTACGAATCTTACTCCGTGCTCTGCTGCAGCCCGCTGAGCAACGTCATACGTACGAACCTTGTAGGAAGAAATATTGAAATTCTCCTGGAGATATGCCTGTGCATCCTGAAGGCAGCCCACCTCTACAACCGTAAGATTACCAGCGGCCGCCTCGGCTCCATTCTCCTCTGACTTCACTTCGGGCGCTTGCTCCGGCGCTTCCGAATCCACTTCTGCAGCAACAGGGGCTTCTGTTGCCGCAGAAACTCTCTCTGTCTCCGGCCCCTCGGGCGCGGCCTTAAGCTCGGCCTGCTGTTTGGACTTGGCCTTTGTCGGTTTTGCTGCCATAGGAGGATTGGCACTTTGGGCTCGGCGCAAAAGGACGATGCGCCCCTCCTTGAAATACGAACTTTGCTCAATCACTTTCTGGATAAAAGGATTTGCCGTTGTGTACTCGGCAGGGGTGACTCCATATGAAGTCAGTGCTCCGCCGGTGAAATGGACTCTGACTGTCGCCGCTCCGGCCTTGATTTGCGCCACCCAGTCCACAAGCCTCGGGGCGCCATAAGTTATTTTTTCCATTGTTACTGTATTGGGTTTTGATGTATTTTAAACAGTGTGGCGGCAAGGCGTTGGCCGCCCTCCGCCACACTTTCAGTTTATCGTATGATACAGATTAGTCTGCGACGATTTCCCCCGTAAACTCGACCCAGCCATCAGCCTCTCCTTTATACTGCCACATCTGGCCGTTCTGCGCCGATGCGCTGATACCGGGACAGTCAGCGGTGAGAAGATATACACGGCCCTCCACAAGGTCATCATCCGCCGGAGCTTCCGGACTATCCCAGATTGCGTAGGTCGTAGCCCCGGCATTGGCGGTGTCACCCTCGCCGTCAATCCATATATGGCATGCCCCCTTGAGTGCGAGACCGTCCCACACTACGACGCCTTTGCGGGTTGCCTCCTCGCCCTCTACGCGGTCGCTGAACTCATGCTGCTGCGAATACAAGTAGTGAACAAGGCGGTCCTCTCCGATGAGTGCACCGGAGTTGGACAGACCCAGCGTGTCAAGTGTCGGCTCTCGCTTGATTTCGATATCGCCGAATACGGTATGGATGCTTGTGACTTCCCAGCCAATCTTGTTGGTCTTGACTGAAATCTGAACTTCAGGATGCTTCGAGAAGTCAATGCACTGCAGCTCTTCAAGCAGATTCTTTCCGGAGAGAAGCAGCGCGGTTTTGGGCACGTCCTCGCCGGTGAAATACATCTTGGCCAAAGCGATGAGTTTCTCGAAAGTCCACTTGCCGGAGTGCTGCAGCTCGCGCTTGAACTGCCAGCGTATACCCTCGGTAAAGTAAATCATCTGTTCGCCGAGCTTGGGAACCTTGATCGGGAATTTGCCCTTCTGGCCGACCCAGAGGGTACGGTTGCCGGCGCGTTTGAAGTTGAGGATGGCCTGTTCTGCGATGAGACTCTGTGTGAAAGGAATGTGCTTCTTCTGCGCCTCGAAGTAGTCTGATACCACCTGGTTCATGCCGCGTTTCTGGAGATACACGATTGAGGGACGAGGAACAATGAGATCGGGGTCAACCTCTTTTTGTGTTTCGTACATCGCATTGGCGAGGAGCTTGACTTTGGAACCGGCGGGGATAGCGGGCGTTGTGCAGAATGCGTCTGTTGCATTTGCCTTCGGACCGTTGACCGCACGGACGATTGGGTTGTCGGTTGTGGCATCGCGGCCGGTGACAAAGAGCATGAGGCTCTTGCCCGGAGTGACCGTCTGGCCGTCGGCTGCATAGCCGTCTACATCCGGCACCAGAAGTGTATGGTAGTCGCGGGGGATATTCTGGTCGCTCGACACCAATGGGAGTATGAACTGTGCCTTCGTGCTTGCGGCAACCGCACTGTCGGTGGTTAGCGTACTGCGCTGCTCGTCTATCATGAAGTGTTCTACCTCAGGACTGTTGACCTTTACTTTCTTCGCTTTGAGCATGAGAGACATGAGCGCCGTGTCCTCGCTCTGGAAGCGAAACAGCAGCGTATCGATATCAGTTTCTATGAGATTCCCCGGCGCTATGCCGCCTGTTGCTGATGCAACACTGCTGACGGTCGTTGGTGTGCCCGGTGCTTGGGACTGTACCCCGGCTGCGCCGGGAGAGGTGGGAACTGTCGCCCCCGTACCTGCATTTACGGTTTCTTCTGTTGCCATAGTGTTATTAAATTGATTGTTGGATTATTTGTCTGTTGATACTATATTGCCCGGCTTTATGCCGCCGGTGGCTGATGCAAGGTTTCCGATTGTAGTAGCACAACCCGGCACTTGTGTTGCCAATCCTGCACTCCCCTTGGTGGGGCGTACAGGTTTCTCGACAAACCTGATATGCTCACCCATTATCGCGCTCCGTCTGCAATGTCGAAGATTGAATCTTTCTGACGCACTGGTGCGGGTGCGTTATTGGCCCCGGCGAGTGTCGGCGTGCCGTCTCCACGCTTGGACTTGCGCAACTGCGCCTCTGCCTTGGCGTTCTTGCCTCGAATCTCAGCCTCCTCGCTCGCGGCGGCGATGTCTGCGTCGTGGTTGATGGCTTTAAGCGCCATGTCGATTGTTTCAGGTCTGATTATCCCAATGACTGCATCATTGGTCACTTCCTTAATCCAATCGGCGGCAGCGTCAATCTGCTCATCGCTCAAGCCCAGTTCCTGTTGCTTTTGCTCAAGCATGGAGAGAGTGACTTTCATATTCTTCTCCCATTCATCTTCGAGCCCCTTCTGTTTCGCCATACGCTCGACATACTCCTTGTTGCTCTTGGCAAACTCCTCCATCTTGGCAGGGTCATCGAGCATCTCTTTGACTCCATCGATGCCGATACGGTTAATCAGCGATGTCCACGGATCTTTGCCCTGTGCCATGTCTGCAATAAACTGCGCGCTGCGCGGGTCTTTGGAAAACATGTCAGTCAGCTTGGTCTCGCTCTCCCTATAGCCCGACAACTGATTCTCATATTCGTCATAATCGTCATCAATTTGACCGAATAATGCCTCGTCATCGGCATACTCTCGGTCAGGATACTTCTTCTTCAGCCGCTCTCCGAATATGTCACGCCTGCTCTTAACTTGCTTTTCCTCAGCCATAATTTCAAATTAATGTTATACGGGTGTTAATGTCTGTGGCAAAGTTAAGTCTGTATGTGCGGTCGGCATCTTTATCTTTTGACTTACATTGAGTATTTTTATACAAAATCTTAACCGTTACGTAATGAAGTCTTTAGGAAGTGTTTTAGCCTTTACCCGAGAACGCAATGCCGCGTTGCTTAAAGCCTACCGCGAACAAGTGCATGCTGCCGGTTTCGTTCGGCTCAACGAAATCGGAGAGAAAATTGTAAACTCTCCATCGCCCCGCTTTTGGGTCTCGGAAGAGCGGGCCGCCGTGGTTGTTTCGGCAATAATGCGGGGAAAACCCATTCTGAAAACAATGCTCCCCAGCAAACGCGAAATGTTCGAAGAGATATACCGCCGCGTAGTAGACCTCAAACAACAACATCCCGATTGGACTCTTTGCCAGTTAGTCGTGACGGTAATCAATTCCCCGGCCCCGAAATTCTATATGGAAGCATCATCAGCGCTTGAACGGCTATTTAAAATCCGAAGTGGTTGGTATGACAATGAAAAGGCCGCAGGAGCTCGGGCGCGCTCTTCTTTTACATCAAAGACACCCCGGGACTAATTAGAAAATATCCTTGCCATCAAGCTCTAAAACAACCGCAGGCAATGAAAAAGGAAGTTACAGTTCCTGATATTATAGCTGAAAATAAAATCCGGCGCAATCAGATGTTTTCACGGTTCAACCCTATCTCCGGAGAGGGCTCTGTTGGCGAACGGGTCGTTGTGTCTATACCTGATTTCCCAATCCCCAAACAATGGCTGCCGGCAGCTATGGCTGGCAATGCATTCGTGAAAAGCCTGGTCGAGCACAAAGGCATCGATGGATTTCTGCGCAATGTCATGGGCGTGGAGCCTACTCCCGAAGATAGGGAGGCAGTTCTTGACCGATTTGTGCGGCTGCGCTGTCTGCATGATTTCCCCTTCTGGGCTGCGACCTTTGTCTATATCAAAAATAAAGATGTCGGTCAGCCCGATTGCCTTTTCCGTCTGACCTACCCGCAACGCCGATTTGTCGCTATGCTTGAGCGGACGCGGCTCGCGGGTAAACCTATCCGCATTATTCTGTTGAAGGCTCGTCAGTGGGGAGGCTCTACAACATCACAGCTCTATATGGCATGGTTGCAGCTCATCCACCGAACAGGCCTTAACTCCCTTATCATCTCGAACTATAATGAAGGTGCCCGAAAGATTAAGGGCATGTTCAAGAAAATGATTAAGGAATACCCTGTTGCGATGCTTCATGAAGTTGGTGATGTCTATTCAGAGAAAGAGGATAAACTTGTAGGTGTCGAAGGTTCATCTCTGACACAGCTTGTGCCGCAACGTAACGCAACTATCTCAATCGGTTCGTCGGAATCTCCGGACTCCTGCCGTGGCGGTGACTACGCGCTCGTCCATCTTTCCGAGGTCGGTCTTTGGAAAGCGACTGACGGCAAGAAGCCGGAGGATATGGTGCGCTCTGCATGTTCCGGCGTTCTGTATCGACCCAACACAATGATTGTGTATGAAAGCACGGCCAACGGCGTCGGCAATTTCTTCCACAACGAATATGTCGCAGCCAAAGACCCTACAATAAAATCTCAGTTTGAGCCTCTGTTTATCTCTTGGTTCGATATTGAGTTATATCAACTGCCTTTTGCCGGGAAAGATGAATTGATGGCATTCGCCCGATGGTTGCTGGATAATCGCTATAACTCCTCAACGAATTCCGACCGAGAGGAGTGCGGCAAGTATCTTTGGTGGCTTTGGGAAATTGGCGCAACATTGGAGGGCATTCATTGGTATGTCGAAGAGCGCGCCAAATATCACGACCACGGTTCTATGGCTTCTGAATACCCGTCCGACGACGTGGAGGCGTTTGTCAACTCCGGATCTGCGGTGTTCGACAAGTATTGCGTCGAAGCTCTGCGTGATGCAACAAAAACACCGCCGCGCTACGTCGGCGATATATACGCCTTTGGCGATGAGGGCGAGGATGCTCTGCGCGATTTGCGCTTTAAGGCCGATGCTCAGGGATTGCTTTGGGTATGGAATATGCCCGACCCGCCCAATCCCGACGATCCGGAAGTAGTGACTGACCGCTATCTGACCGTTGTCGACGTCGGCGGCCGCTCCCACAAGGCCGACTGGTCCGTCATCGTAGTGTTCGACCGACTCCTGATGATGGATGGCGGGAAACCGTCTGTCGCAGCCCAATGGTACGGACATATCGACATGGACCTTCTTGCATGGAAAGCTGCGCAGATAGCCGCCTTTTACGATAATTCCCTGCTCGTTATCGAAAGCAACACTCTTGAAACGCACGACAAGGAGCGTGATGTCGACGGCGACCAATCCGCCGCCATCCTCAGTCAGATAAAAGGCATCTATCCCAACCTCTATGCCCGAAAGCAATCTCAGGATGCAATCGTTCAAGGCCTGCCGGTTCGTTATGGCTTTCACACCAATGTCGCCACTAAGCCGATGATTATCTCCACTCTTGTAAAGGTCATCCGCGAGGGGCTCTATGTCGAGCGCGACCGGCGCTGCATCGACGAATATCTCAACTACGAAAAGAAACCCAATGGCTCTTTCGGCGCGAAACAAGGAACACATGACGATTTGTTGATGACACGTGCAATCGGTCTGCACATCTGTTTCCATGAAATGAAACTGCCGCAAGTCGTAACCCGCAGCAGCAACAATCTGAAATATGTCCCGAAAGTAATTTCGGCAGCTTCGTTCTGACCTTCTACCGGCTACGCGGCAGCCTGTCTCTTCATCGCTCCTTGCAGTTGATTTACGGCCTCTATGTTTGCACCCTGTTGAGCCTGCGCCATAAGTTGCGGCGACACCCCATCCGGTACCTGCCCTGCCTCCAGTTGCTCTTTCTGCGATCGTATCGATTGCAACAATTCATCCGCAAACGGGAAATGCCCCGCCTGAAGAAGTTGCTCCAGAGAGATTGCCTGCTGTTTCCACAACTGCATCAGGAAATCATTTGCCAACGCTCGGTATGCAGGCGTTGCCGTGCTCGGAACAATCGACAGGTCAAACTCAACATCACGTATCTTCCCCGGATCATACTCAACCTGCATCCCCGTCCGTCCGGCTATATTGAACACCCTCTTCTGGTCATAGAACTGCTGCATATTCTTGACATCTTTGTACGCGGCATCACGCACAAACTCACCGAACGAGTCAAGCAGGTCGAGCAGCGACGTCGTGGCATTCTGCGTCTGCTGATTGTAAAGTGCCGCCGACATTCCCGAGTATCCCGGCTTGCCCTGCAACGCTCCATTCACCCCCGATATGTCTTCAAAGAATTTCAGTTGCAAATTCAGCAGTTCATTGATGCCGATATTCGTAGAATTAGCCTGAATCTGTTGTGGCAGATTGCGGTGTTTCTCCGAAGGCGTATATACAAGCACTCCGTCATATCGACTCCACGTATCCGCAAAATCCTCCGGCGACATTCCCTTCGGAATACAGTCTTTCGGTATCATCAGCACACCCTTGGCCGAAGCCCTCATTATCCAGTCATAGAGCGTAATGAGGCGGTTGGTATATCGCTGTTGGTCGATTACATCGCTCACGAATGAATGTATCTCGCCGTCAATGAATGGATATGCCTTGAACACATACGGATGGCTCTTGTGGTCGTATGGCGTCTCCCCCTCCTGCAATATATCCCCGAATGGCGTCAGATAATAGTAATACCAGAAAGAGTCTATGAACCACTCAGCTTTTATCATAGGGATATCCTCCGCCGGAATACCTGCGGCGGCGCCCTGCATTAAGCGGCGTGTGTTTTCCTCCACGACCATTTCGTTGTAGTCCTCGACATCTATCTTGAACACATCTCCGTTGTTGTAGTCGTGACACCAATATCGCGGCTTCATCTCCTTTCGCCATACCTCTATTACCCTGCAACGGCTCTCGTCGCGGGGCGTAAGGAAATCCATCTCTGGCGTTCGTGAATAACCAAACTGTTCCCAAGCCTGGGTCAACACCCGCTGCTCCCGTGCGGCTCGGTATATCTGCGCCAGTTTCGCATAGTCAGTCGGAGATTTAGCGAATTGGTGGCACACATCCTCAAAGCTGACATCATGAATCTCTCCGACGCATGAGCAGTCCCACGCGCGGAAATCGCGCATATTGTTGTCGATAAAGAAATTATTCGGCTGCACATACTCTGTCCAGCAATCCTCCTTGCCATTCAGACGGCCAAACCATTTGCGGTGAACAATCATACCGGAGATTAAGAACTCCTCCATTGTACGCGCATACAACTCTGTCATACGGTTCAGCTGCATGTTATACTGCAGCACCGTCGACATTGTTTCTGCCAATTTTTGTTCGTCACGGTCGCGGGCATAGCAGGTAGGCTCGGTCGCTTGACTTCGATATACACCTATGACATTACGCACAAGCCTACGGATAAGATTGTTTTTCAACGGTATGTTGCCTTGCTTCATAATGTATTGCTCCTCGGTCATTTTCACTCCGTCCACACACACTATGTCGCCCCATTGGTCGCCGTAGTTATAGCGCTTGTTACGTTCTCGCTCCCGCCGGAAACGGTGCATATTTTGGTATAAGGCCTGTGCCTGCAGCAGTACGTCTGTCTCCCTGCGCATATCATTGCCCTGCGCCTGTGCTCTTGCGATACTATCCATATCTTCAACGCTCGCAGGTTTGACTTTGCTTAGTCTGTTTAATTTGATAGCCATATCGAGAGTATAAATTTGTGTCGGTGGCAACCTTTAGCTCGCTACCAACTTGATTGGCGACAAAGTTACTCACCACCGACACTTTACCAACTTTATCTGTTTAGTTACTGAGGTTGCGGTCGCATGGCTTGATATTTGGTGTAAAACTCATTCATCAAGGTTGTCAGTTCTGACATGGCCGATTGTTGGGTCTCCTCTGTTTCGGCTTGCAGGACTTTCACCATGCCGGCACGGTACGCAGAGATTGTAGATGCAATGAGGGCTGCTTCCTCCGGGGTCTTCGATGTCAGCCACATTTTTGAGATACGACCGAGTTCCGTGTCGAGACTTCCGAACCACTGATAGAGCGTGAAGTCAGGGTCTTGCTGTAATGCCGCATATGCTTGTGCTGCGGCAACATAATCGGTTTCTATCAATGCTTCTGCCTTCTTGACCTCCTCAGATATAGTCTGATAACGAGCCTCGAAGTCGGCATACGCCTCATTCACGTCTGTATCACCTTGCGAGTCAAGACGCTCCTTCATAATCTTTGTCGCTTCCTTCTTATATTTGTCAAGCTGCTCCTCATCGCCCCACGCCCACGGCATCAGTGGCGTGCCTCGCTTAACCTTATATTCTGCGTAGCGAGCTGCCAACTGCTCCGGCGCATATTTGCTTGCCTCTTTGCCGGTAAAATCCACATTGTCAAAATAGAGCTTGTCGAGTTGGCTCTGTGGTACCTGCAATACTCGCATGGCGAAAATTGCGGCTTCAAGGCTCAATGCCGGGTCGTCACCGCAAGCATCAGTGATTGCTATTACAGCATCCGTAATACTCTGCGGGTTCATGCCCACTCCCATTTGCACCACCAGACTAATGATGTCGTTGAAGCCCTCCGCATTCTTTCCGCCGATAAATTTATCGATTATCGTATTTATATCGCTCGCCAAGGGCATATCTTTAGTCAGCTGATACCTGCTCCATTCACCACTTAAGGCCATATTTCCGAATGCGCTCATCACATCACCTCCGGTAAGACCTTCAATGCTTCCGAAAAATGAGTGCGTGAACACATCATCCAACATTTTATCTTTCTCAAAAACATAATATCCGAAGATGATATAAGGAAGATATGGTCCAAGATTCCAGAGCCATTCAAGAACATATCCGAATGTGGCAACACGGATAACATCTTTCTTGATTTGTCTGCGGAAGCGGTTTTTGGCTGCATCCTCGGCTTTCCCTCGCTCGGCATCTGTTGCCGCATCGGGGTTTACACCCCAATCACGAAGTATCTGTTTGGTCATAAACTCAACGCTCTTGGCTCTCTGTCCGGGAGTAAGATTGCGCTTGAGATTACGTGCGGCGTCATAAGTTTGACGGGTATATGACATAGAAGAGTTTCGGAATATAGTAAGCATTGTACTAAACCAATCCTTATCGACCTGCATGGTGGAAAGGAATGGCGATTCTGATGACTGCTGTGTCTGGTTGAACAGAATAGTCGCATCCTGCATCGCTCTCTTCTCTGCGACATCGGTTGGGTATCCCTCTTTGAGATACTGTTTCAGTCGCGTTTCATACATAGCCCTTGCGCCGATGCTGACGGTTACAGCATCCACAAACGCGTTGGGGGTCATACCTATACGGGAGGACATTTCCATAACTCGGCTTCGCCACATCTTCCAATCCATATCCGATTTGAGAAGTCGGGGGTCACCGCTGATACGCGAGTGCCAACGCTCTCTAAAGATCGGCATATTTTCCATGCACCACTTGAAATCTCCGTAAGGATTGGCGATGCTCTTGGCGATTGCGCGCATGTCCACCTCCGGGGCGTATGCGGGAGCGGAAAGGAATTGCTTCAACGCTGTGAATATTCGGAAGCTGACCTTAGCCGCGGTTACACCCTTTGCGAGATTGACCGCTCTCTTGTTGAGTTTGGAAACAGGCGGCCGGTATTCTCCTGCAGCCATAAGAAACAGGTTGTTGAAATTCTCCCACAATTCTTCTCCACCACCATATACGGTCGTCATGTTCACCACCTGGTTGCGGAAGCGCTTGTAGGTGCGCAGAGTGTTGAGGTCTCTGTTCCACTCGGCGTATGCGTTCCAATGTTCCATCTGTATGATGTGGTCGAGTATCACGCTCAATGCGTCAGCACCTGTAATGTCGAGTGCGAGATTGTTCACACGGCGTTTGATGATACTGCCGGTCTTGGTGGTGATACCGTCCGGGCGGTTCTGCTGATTGACATCCTCCTCTTTGTCGACTCTGGCATTTTTCAAAATCTTCAGCGGAAAATAGTTGTCAATCGCTGCCATGGACGCTCCGAACATACGCTTGTGGGTTTCGTTGTACTCATTGCGGGTGTCAACAAGGAACTCCTCTTGTAGCCAATCGCCGAGAGCCTTGAAACGCGGGTCAAGGAAGTTTTCAATTTTGGCAATATCGTTCTCTGTGATACCCATGCGTCGCAGTTTCATGCGTCCGTCCGTCATTTTGTCTACCATGTAGATGTAGAGCAGGTTACCCTGTGTCAGTTCATGGTCGCGCATTTCATCCCCGTCCCAGAATGAAACGGTAGCCTTCGGCATCTTCGCCTCCATTCTGATGAGGTTGCCCCAAGTCTTGCCCTTGCCAAACAGCTCTGCGGCCTTTTCGTCCAGACGCGCGTATTTCTCTTTCACACCGAGCAACTCCTTGTTGCGGCAATCTACCCAACCGCGCATGAAGCGGTTCCACAGATAACCCTCGCCATTGGCACTCTTGTTGCCGAACACGCGGAGTATCTGGTCGAAGGTACCGAGGGGCGCAAAAAAGAACTGAACGAAACCATTGTTGGCAAACTTGTCTTTCCAATCATCCTTATGGTGCTCGTTTGCAGGTCTACCCTCCATGTCGGAGTTGGCATTGTGGTGAATCTCATTCACGCGGGCTTTCTCCGCCTCGCGGAAAGCCTTGGCATTCTCAATGCTGCCGCGTAATGAATCAGACAACCTGCCGACAAGATTGAAATATGCCTCAGCACGTTCAATCTTATTCTTGCGGATTGCATCCTCGGCGGTTTCAACAAACTGCTTGTAGGCATCATCGGTCATGCGTCCTGCATCCCTGTCTTCTTTGGCTCGCTTGAGCCCATCACGAAGTGTTTTCTCCTCTGTTTTACTGTTCGCAATGTTCTGAACGTAGTCGAGTGCCATGTTGAGGCCGACATACTCAATGGCAGCATTGTCGGCTATGGTTTGGTTGGGATCACTCATTCTGTTCAGCGCCTCATCAATGCGGTCGGTGATGTCATCCTCGGTGAGTGAGATTGCGTCCTTCACCACCTCCATTGTGCGCTGACCCTCTACGTCAAGCACTCCCTGCACCTCTACACCTCTCGCATCAACCTTGCTGCCACGTATTGACAGGAGTTGACGCAGTGCGCCCTCGGCATTGCGGAGTTGATTATTGACCATGATGTCCATAATCTTCTGCACACTGTCGGCTATATCGTGCATGGCGGTAGAGTTCTTGACCGCCGACAACAACCTCTGCATTTCTCCGGAAGTCATATCCGAGAGGTAGCCGTTCTGCAGGAGGATACGCGCGAGGTTGGAAACTCGCTTGACGGTGGCGCGGTCAAACATCGCCTGCGCGTTCATCGCGTCGACAACGCCACTTTCTACCTTGCGGTCGGCACCGACAAAACTTCGGGCGGTGCCCCGGCGGTTACGCATTTCATGCAACAGGCTTTGCAGATTGTCAATAACGGCCTTCTGAGCGTCATTGCGCAGGCTCAGGTCGCCGCTATGATTGTTGCTCAGTCGTATGGCGGCATTGGTAATACGCTCTTCCAATCCCACGCTCTGATCCTTCCAGATGTCGCCGGTCTCACCATCGCGGAAACGATATTCAAAACTTTCTTCCTCTGCAATTGTTGGATTCTCAAAGAATTTTGGTAACTTTGCTGCATCTGAGAGGGTTGCCCCATCCGTTACGGACGTAAGTGTAGAGGACTCATTGAGTAGCATTACACGTTGGGATACGCCCTCTTTGCTTTTAAAGAAGCTTTTTGCTGTCAGATTCCCTTTTCTGTCGGAATAGACCTCCATGAGATTGTAGCTTCCGTCTACGGCTTCTTTTAGAAAGAAGAACATATTACGCTGATTACCATCTGCTTCTTTTCCATATACAATGCGGTCGGGTGTTGACACAATTTCAGACATCTGTCTGATATCTTCTTTGGTCAATGGTATATTGCGCACATCCTTTTCATTATCACCGTAGTGGCGACGGTATATATGAACCAGGTCTGACGGATTGAGAACGAACGAAACATCCTCTTTCATCCTTATTCCCGACAGTTTTTCAAGATACTCTTTTCCTTCTTTTGTCAACCGGCCCACTTCTACAGGCTTACCTTTTAAGTCTCCCGAGATTGCCTCATCAAACGTCTTCACTATTCTGTCTGCCGTCACCTCCTCTGCACTCTTCCGCTCTCTGACCGCCTCATTGCTTCTCAACCCCAACTCCTCGCGTTTGGCTATATCGCGGGCCATATCGACATAATCCTTGTTGCGCAATCGCTCGTGGCTGCGCCACAGTATATAGCGAAGTTCGTTATCACCGAGTTTCACCCACTTGGGCAGTTTCAGCGAACCGAGGAACTTGTTGATTGCCTCCAGCACTTTTGCTTTGAGTTTCTTCCAGATGCCACGCTCAGGCTCGGTGAAATCCTCAAACCCCTTTTCACTCAAGCGTCCGAACAATTCATCTACAGCTACACGGCGATGATATTCGTAGCCTTTCTCCGGCTCTCGCATGAAGCTACGTGCAGTTTCCTTATCGATCTGCCGCTTTAAAATACCCTTGAGGTGTTTATAAACTTCATCGCAGAAAGCATCGTAGTTTTCCTCTCCAATCATTTCCCGCAGTCCCTTGTGCGCCACGACCTCATGAAGCACGGATTCTGCTACATCCTCCACAGTTGTGTTGTTGGGTAGTACGACCGTAATCTCTCCGGTCTCCGATACATAGAAAGCTTTGCTGCGTCGCATGCGCTCCTGCTGCTCGGCATTCTCGCTCCTCAGCTCGTTGATGTCATTGACAATCCGAATAGGAGTATTGAATTTATTCGCCAGCTTTTCTACGTGGGCACCTTTGGCCTCCGGCGAGGTCTGCGCCATTTCCTGCTGGCGGGCGTCATTTTCAAGTTCGCGGTAGCGCTTCTCTCCATTCTGCGTATCTGAGAACTCGCTGCCCGGCTCATACAACAGGCCGTCATCATTGGCGCTGCGGTTGATGCCATTCGTCACCTCTATAGCGTCAAGCATCTTGATGGCACCAAGACTCAGTCTCGATACCTCCGCACTCAGTTCACGAGCCTTATTGATTTTGACATTACCATAAACCACAGCACGCGTACCTCCGTACTTGGTGGTAACACTCGCTATCTCCTCCGCAAGCCCCGAAGCATCAAGTTTATCATAGTCAGTATGGAAATTGCCTACAATCTCATTCCTGTTTGATAATACAAGGTAACTTATCTTGTCACCTGCCCCAAGTCGACGCTCTGATACGTATCGGGCAATATCGGCCGAGTTGGCTATTATAACGCTTTCGCTTCTGCCGGCGCTTCGGTCAACGCCATCAAACCGCATGACGTCAACCGCATCTTCACCTCCGTTCTGCTTCATATCATATCGACCGGTCTCACCTGTGCCACCAAAAGTAGTGTAGCGCCCCGACGTTGTGTCTATGATGATACCGCCTACTGCCACTTCGTCACCAAACGCAGCCTCAAGCGTTTTCATCAGCCTCATGTCAGGCACACTGGCCGACAGGTTTCCCGACGGATGGTTATGCACCAGATAAACTGCATCCGCACCAAAGGCATCATAACCTGCTCTTATCGCTCCGAGATCGGCAAAACTCGATGTCGGTCCGCCCATCCCTATATGCAACACCTTGACTTTGCCATCCTTGACGAATGCTGCAAACACATGCTCAATCGAATAATCCTCCAGCGCCTTGAACAGATACGCCACATCGCCTCGATCTTTGATGACTCCGTTACCGGTAAACAAAAAGTCTCCCGTGCGGCTGAACTGTCGCTCTACATACGCAAACTCTCCTGCTTTGGCATCAGGCAAATGTCCAAGAGCATTATAACTGATATTGCCCCCTGCTGTCTTTACCTGCTTTGCTTCTGCCTGCTCCGGCTTTCCGTCAATCGGTTCAACTCCACCTCCTCCGGTTAATATATCACTTAATATATGGTTGCGGTCACGACGTATCTCGACCTCAGCCTGTACTCGTGCCGCCATGTCGCGGGCTATTCGTCGGGTATCTTCGGGTGTATTGTCCCGCAAATAATAATCGCTCAACGCTTCAATAAGCCGCTCGCGCGCCTCGATTGCCATTCTCTCTTCCTGCTCTATGGCTTCCTGCAATCCCTGTGCCTCCATGCTGTCCTTATCGACCTCCGCTTTGCGCCTTTCAAGATCTTCCCATCGGTCGAGATAATTATTGTAAGCCTCGGCATATTCGTCGAGCGCATTATTGGCTACCTCTGCCGTCAATGCCTTCTCATCAGCCGACTTACTATGTCGGTGTCGGATTTCCTCGGCATCCGCCCAGTCAAAAAGACTCATGCCGGCAGTTGTCGACCGCAGCTTCTTGTATCTGCCGCCTCGCTCATTCGCAATGCTGCCGCTCTCCTTCTCCCTCTCTGACATGGCGCCAAACAAAGTGCTAAGATGACCGCCGAAATCTTCTATCTCCTGAGCTGTAGGATATGGATATCCATGCAGTGACTCCGGCAACTTGTTGAATTCTTCACGCGACATAATGCCAGGCTCCCGATTTTCTATCTCTGCCTTATCACGTTCGCGCATCTCATACATAATATAGTTGAAGCGCTGATACATGTCACATGCCGCTTCGCTCAGTCCTGTAGTGAGGAACGGGCTTTCAACACCCCGTTCTTTCATCCGCTCCGCAAGCCATGCTGCAAACAGTCGCGCACCAAGCTCGGTAGGTCGCCCCCAATAATCTCCTTTGTCACGGCTGCGACGGGCATAGGCGGAATTATCTAAAGCGTCCATCAGTTCAGCCACTGCTTCCCTTATTTCAGGACGCATGCCTTCCAATCCGTTTCGTGCTGTAGCATATCCCATGGCCACACCGGCCTTGCGCGACAAAAAGTTATCAACAGCATGCCACCATTCATGCGCCAACGCTCCGGCTCCCTTTGTTTTGGTTAGGTTAATTACAACCTCCACCGGTTCATAATGCGCTGTCGCTCCCCCAGTCCCTCGAGCTCCAAACGCCAGCCCAAGCTCTCCGTCAAGCGACACCGCTCGCGGTGTGATACCCAATTCATTTGATAAATCCATCAGCGCATCATACGCCTGGTTTAATGCCGCCTGACGGTCTGCATTGTTAGTCCAGTTGCCAAACTGCACTCCCCTGAACCCGAATGTCTCGCCAAACATCTCCGGCGTCGCATCCTCTCCGCCTCGGTAGTCTACACCTTGACGTTCTCCGTCGGTGTTTTTAAAATATACTACTTTGCGCTTCTGATCAAGATGAGCCTTGCGCTCTGTCTCCAGTCGTTCTGCATTGGCAGCAAGCCATTCATCGGCCTCTTTGCGACTCTCAAAATACTTGGTGAGGCGCCACGGATTTTTCTTGTCGTCCTCGACTACCCTTCCAACCATCTTGCCGTGACGGAACACGGACTCCACATAGTAATGACTGCGTGGCGTCGATTCGACATTCATCTCTTTGTACAGCGCATCAAGAGCAAGATTATTGGCTTCCTCATACGACTCATCTATCCACGTCGATGCTTCGGCTCGGCTGCCGAAATCGTCGCGCAACGTATGCCGTTCTCCTGTCAATGGATTGATTGCTTCAATAGCGTATGCGTCAAAGTCATTGGTGTATTTCACCAACTCCCTCATCAATCCCTTGCTGTCAGCGGCAAATACCTCGGCTTTGTCCTTACCGTCAAACACTCGGCTCTTGACAGTCTTGCCATCTTTGGCAAAATACAACACCTCATATTTGCCGGTCAGCTCTTTATGCGGGGTCCCTACGCCTTTTGTCACAAACTGTCGCAACGGCAGCTCCACATCGCGGTCTCCACGTGCAAGCTTGGCCGCCATTATCATTGTGTCTACCGCCCCATCAAGTGTGTCATGGTGCATCTTGAACCATAATGCGCCCTGCTTGCCGGCACTTCCGACTATGTAGTATTGTTTGTTAGAACTTAGCTCGATATTTGTCAGAGGCAGTTTAACTGCATCTCCCACATGATAACCGATACCCTCAAGCACCCTTCGCGTTATATCGATGGGATTGGGTATCGCTTTGACATCCTCAATTTTTTTGCCTGGATTCCACTCGCGCATCTTGGCCACATGGGCATTGGCAGCTTCGAGCTCTGCCGCAAGCCTTTCATTATACTGCAAGATAGCCGCCTCACGACGTGAAGGGTCTCCGCTCAATATCTCGCCGAGCATTGATATGCCGCCATAGGTGGCTCTCGCCCATTCCTCTACGGCTTTTTTGCTGCTCTGCCGCTTGGTGAGCGCAGGCTTCCGATGCGCATAAATCTGCCCCTGAAGTATAGCCTCAGCAAGAATGGCATCTTCGTCGCTGATAGCGCCCGTCTCCACCATCTTTCGAAGATTAGGACGGGTAAAGGCCTTTGACATCGGAAGCTCTATCAATGACTGCACCGACACATTCTCTATCGTCTTGGCAAATGCACTAAGTGCATCTTTGCGCGCCCCCGCTATCTTCTCCCCGAAATCTTCTATCTGTCGGTTTCCGGTGTCGGCGTCTCCTCCTGAGTCGTCTCCTGTGATGGTTCCGGCTGTTCCTCTTCGTCCTCGAACCTGTCCTCCTCGTCCCCCATGAACATTAGTAGGAGTTCTCTCCTCAGTGGCGGAGAGCATTGATTGTATCTCTTCTTTTCCATATATCTCTTCGTTTAATTGATTTATAAAATCTACCAGTCTGCCCTCACCGTGTTCAAGTACCTTACGCATACGCTTTTTGTTTCGGCTAATCCATGGGAGAGTATAAGCCAAAAACTCCTCATCCTCATCTTCTGGTGCATATTTCTCTGAGATGATCTTGTTTAATTCCGCTGGAGCTTCATTGTCGAAAATACCTGCAATAGATTTACGGTAATAATTTAGCTCTTCTCCATTTCTTAGCCCAAGTTTGTCCACTGCTGCGTGCACACTTTCATGAGCTACAATGTAATCGAGCTCGCCATCCTGATACTTACCCGCAAAGATATATATTTTTTTATTCTCTTTGCAGTAGATTGCCTGAGTTTCTGCCTCTTCCATAGCTCCGGCAATCTCTTCCAATGTATCTTCCGAGAGATCATCTGATTTAATATCCTCAATTGATTTGACAACCTTTATAGGTGCTGACCGGTATTTCTTACTCAGTCGCGTGATTTCGGCTGAATCATCCGTCGCATCTTTCACCGCGGCATCGCGAAGCCTCAACTCTTGGCGAGCGGCATCGATTACCTCCTTTTCCTCATCATGTCGGCGGTCTGGTGCTTTGTCGTAAAGTTCAATGTTATGTCGAAGGTCTTCAGTCGACATTCCTTTTATTTTCTCAAGCATTGAGGCCTTCCACTCTGTTCTCTTCTTACGGCGATTTTCATCATCCTTTCTGAGCAAACGTTTATTCAGGATATCAATGTCTGCATCCCTATCGTCAAGACATGCCTCCATGTCATTTCGACTTGAGAATATGAGAGTTCCATAACCATCAGAACTATAGTGGCCGTTATGTAACTCCGACTTTATCTGCCACTCTTTTTTACGAGCCCCTTTGTTTAATAGAACTCTATAGGTCTCTTTTCCCGACGAGTCGGTAACTACGACTGCTCTGTAATTGTCTGAGACTAATATCTCCTGAATAGCCTGCTTTACATTATTAGTGATGTCACGAACGCTTTTGTAGTCAGCAAAGGGCTTAGTCTTGCGTCTACTCGAATTAATCCATTTTTTAAACTCATCCTTGCTGACATGAGTTATTTCGCCGAGTCCCGTCCATCCTGGTTCATAGTTGGAAAGATACGCTGCGCGTGCGGCCTCCTCCGAGGGAAAGCCATACATTACCTTATGCTCGTCAAAAGAGCCGTCCTCGTTAACCTGGTCGACGACAAACACATCTCCCTTTTCGGGGGTGTCCGACAGGAAAACATCAATGTGGTCGCCGTCCACACCCTCGGTTCCTCGTATATAGCCGTAGTCATTCTGCATCGTGGTTTCCCACGGCTTTCCGTCTGCTCCGGTACCACGGCGCACACTGCCTTTGGCATTCTCGATACTGATGTTGTAGCCGTCAACACGGCGGTGTTTCATCTTGTAGTTGCCTGCGGCTTTCTGTGCCTCGGTAGGTTCGGTGTTTACCTCGGAAGATGCAGCCTCAACAGCGGTCTGAATGGTCTGCGCACCCTTGTTGTCAGCAGGTTGTACATAACTTCCTACGCCGTCCGTTTGTTTATCTGACGCAAAGTTTATACCTTTGCCCTCAGAACTGGAACTGAGATTGTCCGGAGGCGCTGTGGGCGTAGAGGGAGAGGCAACAGGCATCAACCCGTCGGAACTATCAGTTCCTTTTTTCTTTTTGTACATTGTTTGGAATGATAAGGATTTACGCTTATCCCTTTTCTCTTCCAAATAGTAGATATAGCCATCATCAAAGTCCTTTTCATAAATAATGACCTCATTACCAGTACTGCGTGAGCGGTTCGGCGATTTTGTCACTCGGTCATAGGCTTCAAGTATTTCGGGTATACGCGCATAATCTTCGGAAGTAATGGCAATCTGGCCTGCGCGTTCTTCGGTACGAGAGTCTCCATGCCGACCTTGATTATGAACAACCGCCGAGGACTCGAATGAGTGCACCCACGTTTCATCCACATCTATGCCATTATCCGCAAAATCTTTGGCCTGCCGCTTGGTTATACCGCCAATAACGGCACGCTCAACGCGATTCCTTACGTTTTTAGCAAAGTCTATGATGCGGGAAATAGCCGAGCGCTGTGCCTCAGGGGTAGCAGGCACAGTCCGGTCATATCTCGTTACATTTCTCTGATATGCTTCCTCTATTACATTCCCTTGCTCTCTGTCGGGTGTGCTTTCCGGTGCAGCTCCATTCTGCCTATCAACGCCGCCATCGCCCCCAATTCGCCTTTCTCCTGCCGAAGTTTCCGGAATTCCTCCGCCGTAATCAGCCTGTTCTCCATGCAATACGTCTGAGCCTGCCGGTAATACGCTATCAGCTCGTCCTTGCTCATTTCTGATATTTTCTTCATATCTCTGCCTTTCTATGATTTCATCTGCAAATATAGCATTCATTTCCACTATATCCGCATCTTTCATATCTATTTTCTTCATCTCGTCCGGCAACTGACTCTCGTATGCCTCCCGGTCGGCAACCGACATATGGTATGCCTCCTGCGACATCCTTTCCGCCTCTTTTTCCACATGACGTACAAAGTCATCTTTCATCTGCAGCGCCTGTGCGATACGACGGTTCTGTATGTACTTATGCAAGTCGCCCCGTGTCCTGCAGGCTCCAAGCACATCGGTCAATGCCGTCAACGCATCGTAGTTGTCGTACTCGATGCCGTATGCTTCACATAACTCTTTCATCTTATCCTCAGCAAGGCGCTCCAGCGTCTCACCTCCGTTTTTCGACGCAGCGAACAGACCGAACAATCCTTTCCGTTCACCCTCGCCATATCCCAGCATGCTCTTCATTCCACGCTTCACACCCTCGTCATTCCATAGCACCTTGCTTCCGGTAAGCAGCATCGCCGCAACCTCGTCTATGCTCTGCGGCTCCATATTCCGGAGTATCTCGACAGCCTCAGGCACATCTTTCACCTCCTCGTATGCATGCTCAAGCTCGGCCTTTCCTTGGGTTATCGACGCCTTGAATGCATTCTCCGCAGCCTTGGCTTCCTCGACCTCCGCTTTCTGCCGGTCATGCACCTCTGCAATCTCCTTCCATCTGGCAAGAGTCGACTTGGCGGCATCTACAGCTACGCGCGCATTCTTTAGATCTTCGCGATATTTTGTCATTCCGGCCGTCGGCTTTACTTTTCCGACCGCCTTTTCCGCTGCTGTTATGGCCGCCTCTGAACTTTTTACCTGAGCGTCAACATACGAACGTGCGTCGTCTTCGCTACCGAAGAATTCGACAGCACCGCCCCACGCGGTATCCGCATCGACACTCTCATGCGTCAATATCGGCTCCCCCTGCTCATCACGCGGGATACGCTGCAGGGGGGTCGGCTCCGCCTGTGCTTCGGGGGCAGGTATATTTATATTCCCATTCTCATCAGGCTTGATTGCAGGGTCAATGGAGATGAAGCCATCATCGGCCGTTTGCTGTCCGTTTTCTACTGGAGCGGCGGGATTGGGAACGCTCTGCGCTTCCATTGCCCTGCGCTGTTGCTCATAGAGGAATGCATCCAACCGACCTTTCATGATCTCGGGCATTGATTCGGGCGTGTTTTGGCTGTATATCTTGATAAGGTTCGCAATCCATGCGTCATCAGCCTTTGCAGCGTCTTCCAATCCCTGCTCATAGCCCCGGTCATATTCGGCTGTGTCGGCGGTCGCCGTCGCCTCGTCCACCTGCGCCTGTCCTGCAATGACATCCGGTGCTGCATCAGAACCGGCTTCTTCATGCTTAGGCTGTCCCTGCCCGTCAACAGGAGTATGGGAAAGGTCCGTCCGGGCCTCTGTCTCTTGCGGAGGATTGGCGGAAACATACCCCACGGGGTTACCCTCTGCGTCACGCTGTAAAATTGCATCAAGGTCTGCAGATGTCAAGTCTGTAAGATAACCGCGCATTGTGCGACTTTTGGCACTCGCCTGATTGACTGCCTCAGGTGTCCATATAGTGATGGTATTGCCGTCGCGTTCCACTACTGCAGCCGGCAACGGACGGTCGCGCCCCTCTATATTCACGCTGAATGTATCGTATAGATCATAATTGGGCGCAGCGGAGATTGCCCCTGTTGACTCTGCCCCTACTGACTCTCCCACGGAAGGACTTTCTGGAGAAATCGGAGCGTCCAGCAATTCTCCTTCGTCTGCATACCCCTCATACGACAGTATCGCCTCAGGCGAAACCATCTCGACCTTGCCGGTGGCAATATCGCGAACGACGATGGTTTTCTCGCTGCGCTCGCAGTCAATCATAGTACCGTCACCTGTCATCACCACACGACCGTCCAACACCTCGACCTGACGGTCTTGGTATTTCATCACCGCACGGCCTAATGGCTGCTCTGCGGACTTGTGGGGTTCTACTCCTACAAAATCATAATCATCCTTAAAACGATGCTCTATTGTCTGTCCGGTTTCATCCGCCTCTCTGTAATTGACATCCTCTACATCCCGTGGCTCTCCTTCTGCGGGCAATAGTCGCTGTCCCGCTTCGTCAAACATTCCGTTCCCCGAATTTCGACGGGGCATCAGCTCGGCAATATACTCATCAATTGCTTTCTGCTCTGCCTCAGTGCGTCTATTAGGCTCTTTCCGTATTGCTTTGTCAATATCAACATCATATTTGGCGTTGATTCTTGTGCGCTTCTCGGTCGCTAAATCTGATACCTCGATTTTATCCAACTCGGCAAGTATCTTGTTGTATATATTCTTTTGCACGTCCGACAACTCTTTATTGTTGCCACGCACATATGAATCAAGGACATCTTCACAGGTCTTATATACATCAACAGGATTCCAACCATGATTTGCGGCCACTCTGCGGCTCGCCTCCATCATGCGGCTCTCAAAGTCTGCAATGGGCTGATACCGCTCACCAAGTTCAAGTTGATTGAGTTCTGACTGTCGTCTGATGCGCTCCAATTCGAGGTCGGCGGCTTTGCGATTCGTAAATGAGCGTGAGGTGATGACACCGTTGGCACCCAGCGATTCTACAACGAAGCCTCCGTTGCCGTCCTCAAACAGTTCGCCACGCATCACGGTTGACATCGGGAGCTTACGGCCTGTAGCGTAGTAATACATCTTAGCTCTTGCCGCTTCGCTGACACGCGGATCGGTTACCATATCAGTAAGTCGGCTGACGATTTCGGGCGCGTTCTGTGCGATAATACCGCCCTCTTTGGCGTTGCCGGTGCGCTCTGCACTCTCCACAAGGTCGCGCAGGTCATAGCCATAACGCTGCAGCTCGGCCTGCTCATCCTTTGTCAGTGCAAGACCTCCGTCAGATGGCGCATCCATGCGCTGCCGCAGGCAGCTCTCAAAGTTCAAGCGGTTCTTGCTTCCGTTGGAGGGGCTTTCAAAAGATGCTTTGAGGTCTCTCAGGATACCACCGGCACTCTTTACCATGTGCTTAGCTTTGAAACCGGCCATCATGGCCATGTTGTCAGTCCACACATCGAAGCCGTCACGCCCACCCTCTATCCATTCGGGGATAGAGAAAATTGTACCCTCAGCAATTGTGGCACCCGTATAGATACCCGCGCGAGTGGCGACCTTGCCCAATGTGCTTGTTGTCGCTCTGACAAGTTTGTCGGATACGTTGCCTGTAACGGGACCGAGCCAACCGATGGCTGCACCCATGCCGAGACCGTGAAGCACCTGACCTCCTACAGCTGATGCAGAATAGCCTTCGTTGATATATCGACCTGTTTCATCCTGCCCGACTATATGGCCGCCATGTGCAAATTGGTTCTCCAATTCCTTGGTACCTTCAAAGGTGCCGAAGTTGACAGAGCCTCCGACAACACCACCGACAAGGCGACCTGTCATTGTGTTTGCAAATTGACGCGTGGCGGCTTGTTTAACGGCTGTACTTGCGCCGCGTCCTGCCATCCAACGACCGCCGAGCCACATTGTGCCGCGCGTCGCAGCACCGCCGACACCTGCCGACAACCATGTCGTAGGGTCGAAAGCGAAACCTGCAACCATGCCGGTCACGTCAAGTATCTTGTGACCGTCCTGTCGGTATTGTTCGTTGGCTGCTTCGTAAGCTGCCATGTCGCCGGTTTTCTTCACACGATTGACAGCAATTCCCTTGCCTAAATTGGTAACAAAATTCATGTCACTAATTTTACGCATAAAATAGTCAAGACCATTTTTCGGCATGTTTTTCTCTACGGCAAGATTATATAGCGATTTATCAGACTGTTGACGGGCATAATCTTTAGCAAGATTGTATAAAGCAATCTTGTCTGTTTCAGGATTTTGACGTTGCAATATCTTATAGCAATCATCGATGAGAGATTTTTGCCCTGCCTCACCGAGGTTGGACCATGCCGCATCCATCAGAGCATCCAGATCATGAGTGGTAAGCCTGTCAGTGAAATTATCAATAGTCTCCAGCTGCTTAATTGAGGCGGCATCCGTACTATTTCCCGCTGAACTCAACCAGATGTTCGAATTCCTTCGATTGTACTCCATCTTCTCTCCGTAAGCTGCTTCTGCTGCTTTCCACGCTTGTTCCGCTGCTTCTTTCGCTTTGGGTTGTACGATATCTGCTGCCTCCTGATTAAATTTATAAGAGATTAAATTTCCGCCAAATTCATCAAACTTTTCCTGATTTTCCTTAATGAATTTCTCATCATCGGGCGTTGCATAGCTTTTTTTAAGACTACCATCCGGCAACCGCCAAATTATAACAGGTTTGCCGTAAGACTCAGATACGCCTACACGTATAGACTTCTCCTTCGGGATGTCTATGCTTATATCTTTTGTATTCTTCAGATAGGTGTCATGAAGTCGTTGCTGCCTTGCGGTATATTCAACTGCGTCGGCCTCAGCCATATTCGTTGTCACGCTGCCGTCGGGCATCAGCCATTTGGTAACAGCCTTGCCGTCGACATACTCCACGCCATACGGCACAGGCGACATGACATCAGGACGCAACTCCGCTTTCTCGGTCGGCGCAGAGCTCTTTTCTTCATCCGCTTTCGCTTTAGACGGTCCCGTCAGACCCAGCAACGTTGTTGGCGCTCCGGCCATCCGCGCTTCCATCTCTTTCTGCTTCCTGTGCTCCCTGCCCTCGGCGGTCAACGGTTCATTGATACGCCCCACTTTTGCTGCGCCTTCATCCGCACGGTGGCTCAACCCGTCCGCAACTGTCTGCATCTGATATGATGCACGGACCCTATCCTGCACGGACGGCATCCAGGACTGTTGCCCCCGATCAACCGGCGCGGCCTCTGCAGGCGCGGCTTGCTCGGAAGCCTCGGCCGATACGTTGGCGCCGGCATTCCCCGAAGCGGCCGACGTAACACTGACATGCTGCTTTGCCTGTTCCTCCACTTTTCTGACTATTGATGAAATTAGAGGAGCCTCCTGTGTTGAATCGGTATAACCTAACTGCTTGGAAAAGCTTTCCCAAGAGCCCAGTTCGTAGTCCTGTGAAGCAGCATCAAATAATTTACGTCGCTTTACACTGTCATCGATATCCGTACAGAATTTCTCGAATGTCCCCAACTCATAATCCCGAGAAAGGGCGTTATATAGTTTTTGCTTGTTGTCGTTTGTCATCACTTAATCCATTGGATTGGGTTTTTTCTTCTTTTCTGAGTTATTTTCATTGCGGGGTGTCGATGTATCCCTTACGGTTGTGGTTGTCTGTGTCCTACCCCATTTATTAGGCTTCGTGGTTGTGCTTGTCGTGGGTATGGTTTCATATACCCATCCATCATCCGAATGCGTCGCAGCGAAGTTCTTTGCCGATGGTTCTGACCTGAAGTCACTCTTGTATTCTTTCTCGCCCGTTTGTGGATTAATGCGCGACACAGTGAACTGCCCCGTTTTGCCACCCGAGGGTTGCCAACGATTATTCTTGTTTGTCCGCGATTGTATTTCCTCCAGTTTCGCCTCCTTGATTTTTCTGTCAAGCTCCCGTGTCGCAGCGCGTTCGGCTTCGGCCGCTTCGGCCGCGCTCAATTTCTGAGCCACTACTTTATACCTGATATCCGCAAGTCTTGCATCGTGTTCGGCCTTTGCGGCGGTTATGCTGTCCTTAAGCGCATCGCGGCCACGCTGATACTCTTTGGCTTCCTGAGCCTCCTTGATTTTGCCTACTGTCAGCGCATAGTTGTAATATCGGTCGGCATCTGCCTCGCGCTCCTTCTTCAACTTGTCGTAGCGCTCCTGCCACTTTGCGGTCATTGAGTTTTCATGCTTGTACATATTGGGGGCATATTGAGTGGTGAACGCGAGATTGGAAATAGCGCTCGCCCCGTCCGCAATAGCCGAGATTAAACCCTCGGCACGCTTGCGGCGGCGCTCCTTTTCAAGTTCCTCCTTTGTCGGGATGTGTATTGCGCTCATACGCCCTTCCAGATAATCCACGACATCCTGCATGCTTCCAGCCCGAGGAGTCTCTTTCCAGTCTGAAAAATGTTCGTCGACCGCCTCCTGCCAATTTTCCGGGTTTCTCACCTGCGGCTGATTGTCGACCGACACATTTTCTACTCCGGTAGGTTCGTCTCTCTGCGCATGCTGCCCGGTATTTGTCGGAGACGGCACAATATGAGCCTCGGACTCTGTAACCGGAGCCTGCATCCTCTCCGCCTGAGGCCGCTCTACTATTGACTGCTGATTGTTGTTAGGCATTGCCCCCTCCTTTCTTGCCGTCCGGATATGCATAATAAGCGCCATCAATCGGCTGCGCCATGCCGGCTCCGGCTTTCGCCACGCCCTGCACGGCCTGGGATATGGCGCTTGCCTTATTGACTTCAAGGTTGTTCAATTGCGCCTGAAGCTGCTGGTCAGTCGACAGATATTGTTGCTCGATGGCATCCTTGCGCCGTTCTCCGGCGACTGCAATCTGAGATGTGGCATCCGCAAGAGCTTGATTGTTGGCTGCCTTAGCCGCCGCAACACTCTCCTCCGTGCCGCCCATGACAGCCTGAGCTCCCGCCGCCTGACGGTTGCGGTTGCGGATTGATTCCTCGGTCTTTGCCAATATGCGTTGGGCATCCGCACGCTGGGTCGCATCCTCGTTGTAGCGGCGGTCGTACCAGTCCTGGTTTTTGCGCTGCTGCTCCTGTATGTTCTTTTTCACTTTCTTCATGGCTTTGCTCGCCGATATGCCGCCAAAGATTGCGCCGCCCACCTGCATCGCTCCGCCGATTATGCTGCCGATCATGTCTTAAGGAATTAAAAAGTTATAATTACGGAGCAAAGATAAACCCCTACCTTTGCTTCATATCTTTAACTTTTTAGTCACATGGCACAAGGAAGAAAAACCGGAGGCCGACAAAAAGGCACTCCCAACAAACCCAGTCCCCTCAAAGAGCATTTACGCGCCCATTCCATGGCCTACTTTGCACCACGGCCACAGACGAATGGGGACGGCACACCACGCACATTAGAGCTTAGGACCAAAGAGGGCGAACTATACAACACCGTCATGCTGCAAGACGCCGACGGCAATCCGCTTGTCGTTTCCGATTTCGAAGTTGATATGATGATGATGGAAGCCAAAGACCGCGCAACCATCCACGAAAAACTGCTGCGCTACCACACACCACAGATGCAGTCCGTGTCAGCCGAGGTGTCGTTGTCGGGCGACATCACCACCACAATAGAGCAGCGCCTTGCGCAGCTCGCCGCCGAAAACGACAAATAACCTCAGTCTATTTTTCTCTACTTTTAGACCACATGCCGGGCATCTCGCTCGGCATTTTTCATTCTCGGAATTCCTTCCCCATTTATAGCAATAACTTCCGAAGTTATGCCGATTCTTTCCGAAGTTATTGCTATTCTTTCCGAAATTATGCGAATAAATTCCGAAAACTTCCGAAATAATCCCTATTTCTTCCGAAATTAAGGGCATAAATTCCCTTTTTGATTTTTTATTGTAAAAACAGAGTCATTTTTACCCCTCAAAAATGGCTGTTTTCGGGCAAATTTCGCGTAAAATTCCTTCCCCATTTATTAGAATAACTTCCGAAGTTATTGCTATTTCTTCCGAAGTTATTCCAATTATTTCGGAAGTTATTGCTATAAATTCGGAAAACTTCGGAAGAAAAGGGCATTTCTTCCGAAACCTTTCTTTTGATAAAAAGAAATACTAACGTATTTCTATAAAAGAAAATAACTCTAAAGAGTTATTATTCTCGTCGATGCGCGCGTACGTACACACGCGAGGAAAATTTTTCTTTTTTTTGAGGCTTCGCCAATCAGATGGAAGGAGGGAGAAAAAGAAAAAGTTGCGCGAAAAAGAAAAAGAGCCACGCCGATTTGGTATGGCTCAAAAGATAACGTTTTAAAGACGGAACTGCGGATTATCTTTGCAATTGAAAATTCAAATACAACAGTTCATGACAAAAGAACAAATGAAGTACGCCCTCTCAATGGGCGGGGAGTTCAATCTCGAGGTCGACCACATGCCATTCGGTCAGGCGCAATCGTTCGTTGAAGCAGCCTGCAAAGGCGGTGGCAAAATAAGTCTGCTGAAAACAGAACGCCTTACAGTAGCGGAAATTCAATTGCTCTGTGAAAAAGGAGGCCCACATGTTGCGTTCCCCGACATGAAATTTTCCGACTGAATCCAAAATCAAAATAAATCATGACATTCTCAGAACTCAAAAACATTGCCGGCGTTGCAAACGTCACTATCGGCTCCGCTCTGCGATACTCCGAGCTTCTCTCGCTTGTCAATAAGGCAAGGGCTATGGAAAATGGGGTGCTGACAATCATTGTAGAAAGCGGCACCCTCACATACGGTGAAATCAACTCTTTGGCATCGGCCGGCGGTCGCTTCGTTTCCATTGACTTGACAAAACTCTAAAATCCCTTGCCCTTCTGATGCTCATAAACGTGAACCTTGCCATTGTCGAGGTTCACGATTTTGAACTGTACCATCGAGCGGTCGGGAATATCAACAGGGAATTGTGCAACAAGAGCCTTTGTCACTTCCTCGATGTTTGAATAGCCGATGTCCTCAAAGTTGGCCAGACACTTGCCTTGAAAAAATGCCGCCGCACGGATGAGCATCTTTGGCGAAAGACGGAACAGCCCTTCTTCCTCCGGCTTCTCCTGCGCCACGCGCCGCGAGGTCGCATCGCTGAAGAAGATAAAATCAATCACTTTCTCGTTCAACTCCCATGCCGGTGTGAAGTCGGGGCGCACATATCCGCGAGTGATTGTGTAACCGTGCGAGTGGTTCATCGCAAAGCCAACCTCCGCGAGTGTGGCCCCGCAGTCATTCTGCGCTGTGGTCGCCCATGTGTGACGGAACGTATAGACACAGTAACGTTTTTTCGGGTCGGTCATTCCCATTTCCTCACAGATTTTCTTGATGCCTGTGTTGACATTGGCGCAAAAACTGTCCGAGGTCGAAAAGCGGTCGCAGAAACGAAACAGGCGGTCGGTATGGTAATCAGCTCTGTATTTGTCGAACAAAGGCTTTATCACCTCCGGCACCCGCATTTCGATGTATGCGTCATCGCGGCGGCTTCTGGTGGTCTTGGCCCGCTTGTAGTGGATGATGCCTCCGTGGTAGTCCTCTTTGCGCAGGTTGTAAATGTCAACTGTATTCATACCGGCCAGACACAATGACATCATTGCAACATCACGTCCCAACTCCGGCAGAGGGTCGGTCATCTTGCTTTCAGGCAACGGGGCCGCGAAGAAAGCCCTGCAAGCCTCGGCGGTGATTGCTTTCTTATTGGGGCGGTCGGCGGCAGGTATCTTGACCTTTCCCCACGGATTAGTCTTTACCCGGATAATGCCGTTGTCGTAGTCGTTCAACTCGTCTATGGCGGCACGGAATATCTGACGGATGCACACAGGATACATCTCCTTTGCCCTCGCCGTCCCGCTCAACGTGGCTAACCACTTGTTGACGTTCACGGATGTGAGCTGCGCAAATTTCACGTTGGTGGTACCAAAGTAACGCTCCATGTGCTGAAGTGCAAGTTTGTAATTCTTCGCGCTGCGCTCCTGTCCGTTGTCGATTAGTCGGTCAATGTGTTTGCGGGCATAGTCCGAGAATATCAAATCCTCATTCTGGTTTTTTAGAAAATCCGCGACCTGTCGTGCTGTCCACGCTGAGATGTCATGCCGGTTCAAGGTATCGAGCCATGTCACGATTTGCGATGACAGAGGTTTCAAGACGAACGGGTCTATTACCTCCATTGAGGAGGACAGCCCCTTAGTACCTACAACCTTGTCGGTGGGTATATAGACAGATTTGCCATTGTGGGCTACCCGGATATAAACCGAGTAGCAACCATCCTTTCTTTTGCGCTGCTTGTTTACGCAGACAGTCAGTATTGCCATATCTTGTATTGTATTAGTTATTTATCATGTTTGTTTATTGTTTAATTCATGTTGAATTGGCCTGTTGAGAAACGTGCAGATTTTGTTGAATTTTTACTGTTCATTAGTGCAAACTATCGTGTACAAATGCACAATTCCTTTAAGACTAACATAGGCGGTATATCCTTTATTATCAGGACATACCGCCTATGGCGTTGATTTTCAGTTATTATCTCTTACTCTTCAATCGCTGCCTGCGCCGCGGCTACGCGGGCGATGGGCACGCGGAAGGGTGAGCAGCTTACGTAGTTCATGCCGAGTTTAGCGCAGAACTTGACTGACGAGGGTTCGCCGCCGTGCTCGCCGCAGATACCTACTTTGAGTTCGGGTTTGGTCGAACGGCCTTTCTTGACACCCATTTCTACGAGCTGGCCTACGCCTTCCTGATCGAGAACTTCGAACGGATCGGTCTTGATGATGCCGTGCTCTTTGTAGAATTTGAGGAACTTGGGCGCGTCATCGCGTGAGAAGCCGAATGTCATCTGGGTCAAGTCGTTGGTACCGAACGAGAAGAAGTCGGCAACGGTTGCGATCTGGTCGGCGGTGAGAGCTGCGCGGGGTACTTCAATCATTGTACCTACGAGGTAAGGCAGGCTCTGTCCTTTTTCCTCAAATACCTTGGCTGCAGTGATATTGATGATATCTGCCTGGTTCTGGATTTCCTTGAGTGAACCTACCAAAGGTATCATGATTTCGGGGTGAACGTCGATGCCGCGTGCTTTACATGCGAGAGCTGCCTCGATGATGGCACGTGTCTGCATCTCGGTGATTTCGGGGAATGTGATACCGAGACGGCAACCACGGTGACCGAGCATGGGGTTGAATTCTTCGAGCGAGTCAACTTTGGCTTTGACTTCGGCAAGTGTGATGCCCATTTCGTCGGCCAGTTCTTTCTGAGTGGCAGTCTGGTGGGGTACGAATTCGTGCAACGGGGGATCGAGGAGACGGATAGTTACACCGTAGCCGTTCATTGCCTCGAAGATACCTTCGAAGTCGCCGCGCTGCATGGGAAGGAGTTTGTCGAGTGCGTGACGACGGCCTTCCTCATCAGATGCAAGAATCATTTCACGCACGGCCTTGATACGGTCGCCTTCGAAGAACATGTGCTCGGTGCGGCACAGACCGATACCCTGGGCGCCGAAGTGACGTGCCTGTTTGGCATCGCGGGGAGTGTCGGCGTTGGTGCGGACGAGTGTTTTTGTATATTTTGCAGCGAGGTTCATGATTGCGCCGAAGTCGCCGTCGAGTTCGGGTTCAGCAGTCGGAACCTGACCGTCGTAAACTTCACCGGTCGAACCGTTGAGCGAAATCCAGTCACCTTCCTTATAGACTTTGCCTCCCATTTCAACGGTTTTCTGCTCATAGTCAACCTTGATTTCACCTGCACCTGATACGCAGCATTTACCCATACCGCGGGCAACAACGGCTGCGTGTGAGGTCATACCGCCACGCATGGTAAGGATACCCTGAGCCACGGCCATACCGCGGAGGTCCTCAGGTGAAGTCTCTATACGTACAAGAACAACTTTTTTCTTCTTTTCTGCCCAAGCTTCTGCTTCATCGGCGAAGAATACAATCTGGCCGGTAGCTGCACCCGGAGATGCGGGAAGACCTTTGGCCATTACTTTCGCACGCTTGAGAGCAGCCTTGTCGAATACGGGGTGGAGCAACTCGTCGAGTTTCTGGGGCTCCATGCGCATGAGGGTTGTCTTTTCGTCAATTTTATCTTCGCGGAGGAGGTCCATGGCGATTTTGACCATAGCAGCACCGGTACGTTTGCCGTTACGGGTCTGGAGCATCCAGAGCTTGCCGTCCTGAATGGTGAATTCCATATCCTGCATATCGCGATAGTAGTCTTCAAGACGGTTTGCGATAGCGATAAGTTCAGCTGCGCATACGGGCATCGACTCTTCGAGTGAAGGATATTTGGCAGCACGTTCTTCTTCAGATATACCCTGAAGGGCAGCCCAGCGGCGTGAGCCTTCAACGGTGATCTGCTGCGGAGTGCGGATACCGGCAACGACGTCTTCTCCCTGTGCATTGATAAGATATTCGCCGTTGAATATGTTTTCGCCTGTTGCTGCGTCACGAGAGAATGCAACACCGGTAGCTGAATTGTTGCCCATGTTGCCATATACCATAGCCTGAACGTTGACAGCAGTACCCCACTCTTCGGGTATCTGGTTCATGCGGCGGTAGATGATGGCGCGTTCGTTCATCCAGCTGTCGAACACGGCGCAGATGCCGCCCCAGAGCTGTTCCCATGCGCTGTCGGGGAAGTCTTTGCCTGTGAAATCTTTTACTGCGGCTTTGAATAGACGAACGAGAGCCTGGAGGTCTTCAACATCGAGCTCGGTGTCAAGTTTTACACCTTTTTCTTCTTTGACTTTCTCCATAATGGCTTCGAACGGATCGATGTCGGCTTTGCTCTTGGGCTTCATGCCGAGTACCACGTCGCCATACATCTGTACGAAACGACGGTAGCTGTCCCATGCGAAGCGGGGATTGCCGCTTTTTTCTGCGAGAGAAGCCACAGTAGCGTCGTTCATACCGAGGTTGAGCACGGTGTCCATCATGCCGGGCATTGAGGCACGTGCGCCCGAGCGAACAGATACGAGCAGCGGATTTGTAGAGTCATCAAATTTTTTGCCGGTGAGGCTCTCTACGTGTGCGATCGCCTTCTCTACATCGTCTTTGATGCGTTTTACGACTTCGTCTTTGCCATATTGGGTGTACTCATTGCACACTTCGGTAGTGATGGTAAAACCGGGAGGGACCGGCATGCCCAACAAATTCATCTCAGCGAGGTTGGCGCCTTTGCCTCCGAGAATGTTTCTCATTCCGGCATTGCCTTCAGCTTTTCCGTCGCCAAAAGTATAAACTCTTTTCATTGTGAATTTTGTTTGTGTTTAAATATTATTAAATATTTGTTGATTCTCGTATTTCGATAAGAGATGCCTGCAAGAGAGGTTTTGTTTGGTAATAGGAGGGTGAAATTCCGGTTAATCAGACTTGTCGGTCAGCATTTCTTATGTGCAAATATAATGATTATGTTGCCAATCGCAAAACAATTCTGCATTTTAGTAAAATTTTTAAATTTTTATTTGCTTTGACATCAAATTATAGATGCTATTCCATAATTTATAACTAATTTTGCGACAATCATTAATATAAAATCACATAACATTGGCACGTAAAAAGAAAGAACTCCCCTTGCTTGAGGGGATAAAAATAACAGATGTGGCCGCCGAAGGAAATGCCATAGCGCGCATAGACAATCTGGTTGTCTTCATTCCTTATGGCGCACCGGGAGATATCGCAAACATCAAGATAGACCGTAAAAAGCATTCTTATGCCGAGGGACATATCGACTCATTGATTGAACCGTCAACTATCAGAGTAGAGCCCCGTTGCGAGCATTTCGGCACATGCGGAGGATGCAGATGGCAGCATCTCCCCTATCAGTTTCAGATAGAAGCCAAGCAACGCCAGGTCAAGGATGCTCTCGACCGTATCGCAAAAATCGAATATCCGGGAATAATGCCTATTCTCGGGTCAAAAACAATCTACGGCTACCGCAACAAGATGGAATACACCTTTTCCAACCGTTGCTGGCTGACATTCGAGCAGATGCGTTCAGGCGAAGAATTCCCCGACCGCGATGCAGCCGGATTTCATATCCCCGGAGCATTCGACAAAGTCCTTGACATAAAACAATGTCATCTTCAGGACGACCTTGGCAACCGCATACGCCTCTTTGTGAAAAAATATTGCAAGGACAACAGCCTGCCATTCTACGACCTCAGAGCCCAGCACGGATTTATGCGTACCCTGATGATACGTATCGCCTCCACCGGAGAGGTCATGGTAGTGGCTGTCACAGGCAGTGACGAAGTGCCGGTAATCGAATCTATGCTCAATGCGCTCAGCAAGGAATTCCCGGAAATCACATCATTGCATTATGTGGTAAACCTTAAGGTCAACGACTCTATCGCCGACCAGAATGTAGTCCACTTCTCAGGCAAACCGTACATTGAGGAGGAAATGGAAGGCCTTAAATTCCGAGTGGGGCCCAAGTCGTTCTATCAGACCAACTCCCTGCAGGCTTACGAGCTATATAAAGTAGTCAGGGATTTCGCGGAATTAAAAGGTGACGAACTCGTATACGACCTTTATACAGGCACCGGCACCATCGCCAATTTCGTAAGTTCGCGCGCGAGCCATGTCATAGGCATCGAGTATGTGAAAGAAGCGATTGACGACGCGATAATCAATTCGGAAGCAAACGGTATCACCAATACTGAATTCTATGCCGGCGATATGAAAGAAGTGCTTACCGATGAGTTCATAACCGAACACGGGCATCCCGACGTCATGATTGTCGATCCGCCTCGTGCGGGAATGCATCAGGATGTAGTTGACGTGATACTGAGAGCCCGTCCGAAGCGTATTGTTTACGTAAGCTGCAACCCCGCCACTCAGGCCCGTGATTTGCAGTTGCTCGATGAGGCTTATAAGGTGGAAGCCGTGCAGCCTGTCGACATGTTCCCCCACACTCATCATGTGGAAAACGTTGTCAGACTAAGCCTGCGCTGACATCAGCCTGCGCCACTTCCTGTAGCCGAAGATTGCCACAACGGTATATATGGCATAAAGCGCCGCATAGAATGGAATATCCTTGTAGATGTACAATCCTACACATACGGCATCGACCAATATCCATGCAATCCACTGCTCGATATATTTACGTGCGAGCATCCACGTGCCGACAATGCTTACGGCTGTGGTCAGCGCATCCATTACAGGAACCGTCGAATTGGTAAAATTATGAAGCAGGACGTATATCGCAAGCCAGATAATAAGCATAACGCCTGTCGAGCATAACGCTGTCGGAGTGGAGATATGAGATATCTCCACTCCTTTTTTACGTTTTGTACCTCGCCATTTGACAAGCCCGTAGGCCGACGCCAGCAGATAATATATGTTGATTGAAAAATCGGCATATAATCCGGCATCGAAATATACTACCATCGATACCATAGGCATCAGCAGGCTGAACAGCCACACCCAGGTACTTGCATGATATTCAAAATAAAGATAAAACAAGCCGAGCACAAGACCGACTATCTCGATTGCATGCCCGGCTAAAAATGTCATTATTGTATCCACGTTGAGAGTATAACAGCATTATCTGTTTAGAAATTGACGGAGACCGAACCAATCACATTCACGGGTGCCTGTGCGGAATAACCCGAGTAGTGATATATTACCTTGTCTCCTGCATCGTCGACATAATATCCCGAGCCGGCGTAACCGTTGTTCTCATATTTCTCGCTGAACAGGTTGTTGACAGAGAGTCCGACTCTTACATTTTTTAAGCCTTGCATACGGAATGTGTATCCAAGCAGGAGATTGCTGACGAAATAGGCATCAAGCGACTGGTCTTTCTGTTCGGAATTTGTCATATACTGACGTGACACATAGTGCGACTGTAAAGATGCGTCAAATCCACGCCATTCAAAATTGAATGCATTGTTGAGAATGAAATCGGGAGAGAACGATATGCGGGTCGAGCCATGATTGACAGTGATATGGCTTGTATAGTCGTTGTCATCATAGATATATTCGACAAAATCCTTTATACGGTTGCGGGAAAGGGTAGCATTGACGCTCCAATCAAACCATCTGCAAGGTTTTAATCCGAACTGAAGCTCAATGCCGGCACGATAACTTGCCGGGACATTCTCCGAAACTGAATTTCCGGTATCGGACAATTGTCCTGTAGCAACAAGCTGGTCCTTGTAATCCATGTAGTAGAGATTAATGCCGGCTGTCAGAATATTGCCGATATAGTTGTACCCTATTTCGTAATCGAACAATCGCTCTGCCTTCGGAGGACGTCCGGGAGCGCAGTCAATGAAGTTGTTGCGGGTAGGCTCTTTATGCGCTACCGACCACGATGCAAACGCGCGGTGCTTACTGTCGAACAGATAATTTACGCCAATTTTAGGATTGAAAAAATCAAATGTTCTGTCTATGGCAATCCGGTCCATCTCGCCGGTGTTATAATTGTACGTGTCAGAAATGCCTTTTATGGTATAATAAATGTGACGGTACTGGAGGTCGGCATACGCCGAAAGTCCGTCATAGAGGCTTACTTTGGCACGCGCATATATATTGCCGTCGATTTTATGGCCGGTGTTTCGGTAATATTCCTGAAGAGGATTGATTTCACCGACGTAATTGCGCAACCACGCGACCTGTCCGAAATGACGTCCGTGATATGCGTTTAATGCTCCCCCGACAACAGCACTCACTCGTCCTGATGTATATGACAGGTTGAAAAGGCCGCCCCCGAATCCGTTGTCCATTTTTTTGAGACGCACGAGATCGGTCTTTTTTACTGTCTGGACAGACTGCGACCCATCAGGATTTGTCACAGTAATTTCAAATGGCGACAACCCGTATTCCACAAGAGAACGCTTGGTCTTATACTGTTCATAGTATCCGTCACCTTTTGTGTAGTGCAAAGCGACGTCAAGAGAGAGCGCCGATGTAAACCGGTGTCGGGCAAGCAACTGGAAATTATGAAGTATGTAGTTGTCGTACTGATTTGGATAGTAGGCTACGTTGCCGTCTTTGTCGGTATATTCTCCACAAGGGTTATAGCGACGGCCATATTTTTCCATCTGCTCTTTTGTCGCATAGTCCCAGGCCATGTATGTGCGCTGCTTCCCTCCGAAAGCCAGAAGGCGTATGGACGATGCTCCTGCATAATATCCAACCTGGGCGAAATATGAATACATATCTGCCGTGGCCCGGTCGATATATCCGTCCGTTCCGATATTTGACAGACGGGCTTCGGCAGCCCAATGACCGCCCATAATTCCGGTGCCGACTTTTATAGTCTCCTTATGCGTATTATACATTCCGTATGAACCGCTGAATGAGGCATACGGCTCACGCGACGGCGCGTCGGTGACCATATTGATTGAGCCGCCGAATGCGCCGGCTCCATTAGTCGACGTACCGGCTCCGCGCTGTACCTGAAAATCCTTTACCGATGATGCGATATCCGGGAGATTGACCCAATAGACATTGTGGCTCTCCGAATCATTGACGGGCACACCATTAGTGGTGACATTGATACGCGAACCGTCTGTGCCGCGGATGCGTATGGAACTATACCCTATTCCGGCTCCGGCATCAGATGTTGTCACTACCGATGGCGTCATAGACAGCAGGTAAGGAATATCGACGCCTTGGTTGATTCGTTCGATTTCCTTACCGGTGACATTGGTAAATGCGACCGGAGTCTTTGAATCGGCCCGCTGGGCCACTACTGCAACCTCGGCGAGGTTGACTGACTGGACTGTATCGGTATCGATTACCGCAACAGTCGTCTCATTTGCTGCCAATACCGGCATGCAGCCGGCTATTGCAGCAATCGTCATGACTGACAATTTTTCCATTTGTTTTATTTCTCTACGCCGGTATTACCCGGATCAGGTTCAAAGGGTATGATCTCAGCCCGTAAAGGAGCACCCCTATAAAATATGTTAACTGCACCACAAAGGTATACTTTTTTGCCATATAAACGAAATATTCTGTTTAATTTTGTAAAATTTTAGACAGGATTATGGACAATAAGCAATATATAACACGATTATCGCGTCGTGCCACATTAAACTATAAAGAGACCCAGCAGCTTGTGTCATCGGCTATTACGATGATTACAGAAGTCCTTGCGCAGGACGATTTGCTTGCCATCCCCGCATTCGGGACTTTTGAAACAGAAAAAAAGGATGAATATATTGCCGTAGATGAGAATTCGGGGCAGCGTATGCTGTATCCGCCGTCGGTCATTGCAAAGTTCACTCCGGGCACAATTCTAACTAAATCAATCAGCAATCAGCAATGAAACAGACCATCGCCATATCTGCATTTGCCGAAATGCTTGCCCGCCAATCAGGATATACTTCTGATTTTTGCGAACACTTTGTCGTGGAAATGTTCAAGACGATTGCTGACTCTCTCAAGGAAGCATCAGCTGTGTCTGTCAAGGGATTGGGAACTTTCACCGTCGATGACTCTGGTAATGTCGGTTTTATTCCGGACAGCTCATTCGCCACAGATGTGAACGCTCCTTTTGACTGTTTTGAGCCAGAGCCACTTGATGATGACGTTACCGATGAAATGTTGTCGATGGACGACACTTTGAACAATGCGGAAACTGTCGAAGGAATTGACGATACGGATGAAGAAATTGCGCCCGAAGATATTTCCGATGCTCCGTCGAATCCTGAATGTAATGAAGTCGCAGAAACAATCATTGATGATTGCCCGATGAAGGAAAACACTTCTGATGAAGGGAATGAAAATGAATCAGACATCATGGTTGAATCCGGAGAGCAGAGCTTAGCGCATAAAGCAGACGAGACTCCGGAGACAGAGCGAATAGAGCAAACACCTGTCGTGCCTGATGACTATCCTGAAGGGGATGGCAGAGAAAAATCGAAGCGCCGGTCATCGGTATGGGCTTTTCTATGTGGAACAGCATGCGGAGCTATTGTCGGCGCCGCTGTTACATATATGGTTTTAGTCTCGGGAGCCGGCCCAGAGTCAGAGGAGCAAATCATCCTCGGCGAGCAGCAGGAGGCAGAAGTGCTTGATGTCGAAAATACGACGGCTGACAGAGACAGCACAAATCAACTCCCGGCAGTGACTCCAGAGCAGAGCATAGATAGTGTATGCTCATCTGATACGGTTATATACGATACTGTAACCACAACGCTTGCCCAGCTTTCCCGCAAACATTATGGCTCGTATGAATTCTGGGTATATATATATGAAGAAAACAAAGATGTGATTTCCGATCCCGACCGCGTAGAGCCAGACACCCGCGTGCGCATTCCCGATGCTGAGAAATATGGCATTGATGCCAACAACAGAGCCAGCATAAATAACGCGCTGAAAAAATCCCGGGAAATAACTCGTCAGAACAAACGATGATAAATCAGAGAAATCAATCTGTCTGAAATGTGTTCCGATAAACAATCTGCATGTTACCGTCATTTGTGTGACGGTAACGGCTGGTTATACCGGAATAACAAGCATTGATATGTCGGCATGCAGAAGCAGCTTGTGGGCAAGACTCGGGTTGAAGAATCTGAAAAACACATTCCTCTTCTTATTAGGCAAGGCCACAAGGTTGACTTTGTGTTCCCGCGCTATACGGCGATAGTCATCCCCAAGATTGCCGAGTGCTATTTCATCAGAGTTGAAAGTGAACGACTGATAATGATTCCGGCAATACTCCACAAGAGATTTGATTGCCTTGCGGTCGCTGGATGATAATTCTTTTTTGCCGGGGATATGTACGATTGTAACCTCTATCGGCAGATGTTTGAAAAGTCGGTATATGGCTTCAATGGCCAAGAGGTCTTCCTGCTCGAGATTGCTGAAAAACAGGATGTGGGATATATCGGCCATCCGCTCGAGCGTGACATTTTCCGGGATACTGAATACGGGGAATTTACATGAATCAAGCACCTCTGCAGTGACGCTGCCTATGAGTTCTTCTTCCTTGCGCTCAGCTCCACGCGTACCCATTACTATCAATATCGGCGAAAGATTTTTTGCAGTCTCGTTGATGACATCTTCCGGAACCCCTTCTGTGATAAGATTACTGAATTTTACCGGGGGAATCTCTCCGTTCTTGATGTGCTGTCTCAACTGTGTCTCGAAAAGATCCATTGTGATGCGAGCCGCACGCATCAATGCATTCTCTACTTCCTGACTCTCCGCGAGCTCGAATGAGAATGAATCAGTAAGTTGCACCCGTTTCGATAATGCCGGATTTATAAAGGAGTGCAACAGCATTATGTGCGCCTTGTGCCGGTATGCCACGTCAAATGCCATGAGGGTGGCTTTCATCGAATAATCGGAAAAATCCACCGGGACAAGTATTACCGGTTCGGAATTATCTGACGACTCAACGCAATCTTTTGCCGGGGCAAAAATTTCCGAATTCTCTATTATACGGAGCGCCTGAGGCAAGTCGGACTCCTTTATTCTTACACGTACACCCGATGATACTACCGGAGTAGACAGATTGACATTGTGTAAAACAGCGGCCACGCCTTCGCGCTCAAGAAGATTTTTGAGCGCGACAGCGTGATCGTATGTATGTATTGCTACGGTGATTAATCTGTCCTCTTCCATATCGGCAGATGAGACTGCAACAGTCTCTTAATCTAAGTTACGATAAATTATTACGTAGTGGTTTAATTATTTTCCTGTTCCTGCAGTATTTCTACTGCCATGTCATATATAGTCGTATCGTCGAGCACTACAATACCTCCGTCGGGGCCCGGCTCGATATGTACTCCGCAGTTTTTGCCAAATTCGTAGTTTACACCACCGAAATAATTCCTGACGGTCTGGACCGTAATATTGAGTTTATCAGCAATACGATGTGTCGCGCCGTCAGGCAAACTGTCTTTGAGACGGCGAAGTTCATTGAATGTGATCGTTTTAGTCATGATATTTAAATTTTAATTAGTGAATATTTCTATTGCTTTAACGTAAGAATAATACGATAAAGTAAATATTGTTTTTTTATTCCGCTCTAAATTATTAATATAATCTGAATTTGCCAAAAAAAGTTGATATAGATTTTTATGTTTTACGGCATATTTTGAAACACGGGCCATTGTTAATCCCTAATTATCAAGCTGTGCGATATACATTAAAGAGCAAAATCCCGCACTGGAATTTTACTCTTTAATGCTATTCATCATATTATTTCTATAGCTTCGGCATCAATCCATGCGCGGTTGTCACCGGCAGCTTCCACCTCCATCCATTTCTTTACCCGAGGGTCGTTGGGAGTGGCAAGCTCACGTATCACTTTCACCTTGCTCCCCTCATGCAGCAGCATAGCTTTCTGAGACTCGTTGAGCGGCGTGGATGGAGATGTAGACAATTGCGTCGACGGTACAATCACCACAGCTTCGTTATTGCCGGAGACGACTGAAGCTGCGTTTATCGCGACAATAACGCTGACTATATTGACAAAAAGCAGGATGAGTGCAATAAAGAAATACATCTTGCGCAGGCGGACATTGCTGCTGAAAATGTATCCGGCAGTAAGCAACAGCACACCGATAAAAATCACAACCGACACTATCGCCCAGCCGTTGGGAGAAAACATAAGCATCGATTTCTCAACGAGTATATTGCTAATCCGGTCGGCGGGCTGTGCGTCAATAATTTTGCTATTGACAAAATTGAGGTTGGCTCTGATGTCTTTGTCTGTCGGGTCAAGCCGCAATGCTCTTTCGTAGCAAATTATGGCTTTTGCAAGAGAGTCGGTCCTGAAATAGGCATTGCCAAGATTGTAGTATATGGCGGCCGAACTGCCGTCTTTCTCGATAGCTCTCCGATATAGTTTTATTGCGTCAAGATAATCCTGCGGAGTGCCGCGCATATATGCCTCGTCAGCGGCCAGGTCGAGCTGTACCGCATCGGCTCCCGAAACCATATCTGCTGTCTCTTCATGGATTGCAGAACTATCGTCAGCTGGAGTTGCGGGCTCAGAGTTCTGTGCAATGGCAGGGAGTGCTGTCACTGACAGCAATAATAAAAATATTTTGTATATCGATTTCATTGTCATTAGTTTATTTTGCCGATTTACTTACTGTCTGGAGTGCGTTCATTGCCTCAAAGGCAGAGTCATACACATCTTTCAAAGGCCGGTTGAGCGATTCAGGCGTGTATCTTGCCATTTCGCATTCATCGAGTACATTGATGATATTTGCAATTGTCGTCTCGTCGGCGCCATATCGGGTCAGCTCTTCACTTACATTGCTGCGAGTCAGAGCTGAAGCCGGTATGCTGAGTTTGTCACCGATATATCCCCACAACGCCTTTAGAACCGCGTCGTAAAATGCAGCGCTGTCGTTTTTACCCATCAGGGTGGCGGCTACGGCAAGACGCTTCTTAGCCATCTTCCCGGCCTTGGACCTACGCATGGCCGTTACATCTGCATTCGCTTTATGACGTTTGACTGCCAGGAACGTTACGCCGGCAAGTATCAATGCCAAAGCCGGATATATCATCCAGTACCAGATGGTTTTTGTATACAGGACATGGGTATGTGACTGGGATTTGTCGCCGGTCTTGATATGACGTATATCTGTATTCTTTACTTTGACAGCTTTAGGGTCAGATTCCTGACTGCCGGCACCCACACCCTTTTTCACATTTATATTGTAGGATGGCAATTCAATTGTCACATATTCATTTTTTGACGGGTCGAAATATACAAACGGTGATGCCGTTATTTCAAAATCACCGACAGCATCGGGAACAAATGTGTATTCCACATCCATCTTGCCGGTGACATTAGAGCCGGCGATACGTGACTCTACATTCTGACTGGGAGAGTATTGCTGAAACTCTTCAGGGAATATAACCTTAGGCGCTTTGATGTATTTTATGTTGCCGGTTCCGGTGATTACATATTTGAGTGAGGCAGCTTCATTTGTTCGCAAGTCCTGCGAAGTCAGACTGCTTGTCACATCAAATTTGCCTACCGCCCCGTCAAAGTCGACCGGAGCCGGAGAAGGAAGCGGTTTCACGTTGATTACAACATCGCTTGATGCCAGTTTCACATTGCGCTCAACGGGACGGGTCATATAGAAATAGCCATTGTCAATGCGTTCGTATTGCTGAACGACTACGTCATACGCACCTGTTTTAAGAGTCAGTCGTCCCGACTTCTGGGGGAATATGATATATTTGCGAAGTACGACGACCCGATAGTTCTGTCCGTTGTAGTGTTCGATATCAACCGGATTGTCTTTTAAGTTGACTTCTTCGATAAGGAAGCCTTCGTAAGATTCAGGTGTAGTCTGAGCAAATGACGATATGCCGTCATACTTGGTATAAAGTTTCAATGTACACTCCACCGCTTCCTGCTCATAGACCGACGATTTATTGAGCGATGCTCTTACAAAAATGTCGTTTCCGGTAATTTTCCGGTCGGGCGTCTGGGTCGAAATGTCGCCGGGACGTGCCGAAGACTGTCCGGCAGAGTTGCTGTCGGCAGGCAATATCGTAAAAGATGTCTCATTTGTGTGCATTTTTTTTCCGTCGACATCAATTGTGGCAGCCGGAATAGTGTATGTCCCGGCGTTGTCAGCACGGTATACGTATGTGTAGTCTACTGTTGAGTTGGACGTGGAAACACCATTGATTACCTGATATGACTGGGTTGTGGAACGTGACGGGCCATAAAGAAGCTGACATCCCTTGATATCCCCTACCGTAGGATTTCCGGCCTGCGCATTAGAGAGTCGAAACACGACCTGAAAGCGCTGTCCGGCAATGACATTGCGGGGCGGGATTGCAGTGAATGACACTTGTGCTGCTGCACTGAGCGCAATCAGGCATATATTAAGTAATAAAAAGCTAAAACGTTTCATTATCACATCGATGACATGTTAGTAGATACATTGGGAGATAATATACGGACCGTTACCAGGGCTTATTATGGTAACGTGGAGCAACCGGCACCTGCTGCTTTTCCAGACGCTGTCGGGTTTTCGACTCGTTCTGCTGGGCGGCATTCAGTATGTTCTCGGAGTTTGACTGCTTGGGTTGCGGCGCTTGTGGCTGAGGCTGAGGCTGCTGTTGCTGTTGTTGCTGCTCTTGCTCCTGTTGCTCTTTTTGTTGCTGCTCATCTTGTTTGTCCTGCTGGTCTTCATTATCGTCCTGATTCTGCTGTTGCTGCAGTCTGAGCTGGGCGACTCTCAGGTTATGCCTTGCGTTGTCGTTTGCAGGATTGAGACGGAGCGCTTTTTTATACTGTTCTATACTTTGAGAGAGTTCGTTTTCGCTGAAAAACAGATTCCCGGAATTGTAGGCCGAGTTTTCTCTGGTCAGTTTATCAGTGCTCCCCTCATAAAGCTCATTGAATATTTTATTGGCACTTTGTTTCATTCCGAGGCTTAATGAATCGGCAGCATTTGGGGCGGCAGGACTTATATTATGGTCATTGCCACCGGCTCCACCTATTTCATCGGCGCGTTTCACCATTGAAACGGCAAGATTGAACTTCGCCCGCTCACTGGCGGGATTTATCCCCAGTGCCATATTATACAACTCGATGGCTTTTTCGTAATCTTTTTCATTGAAAGCTTCATTTGCTTTCAATATATAGTTACGTTCCTTACGTGTTGTCATAGGCTCGGCTGCCGCTATTTCAGCAACGGCGGAGACGCTCAGCAATAGTATTATAATAGTAATAAAACGGTGTTTCATTTTACAGGCTTGCTAAAAAAGTTGATTTTGCTCAGCCAACCGATTTTGCGGTCGAGAACAAAAATATCAATAATTATAAAGGCGAACGCTATCCACAGGAATATATAGAACCGTTCGGCGGATGCTTTATATTTTACAGAGCCGAGATTTGCCTTGTCGATTTGGTCAAGCAATTTTATCATCTGTCGGTCTGCATCGGAATCGTTTCCGTTGATATAATTTCCGTTTCCGCTTTGTGCTATCATTTTTGCAGACTCAGCATTAAATCGGGTAGTGACAGGTGTGCCGGTCTCGTCTTTAAGGAATTCGGAGTTGCTGCCATCTACAGGTATCAGGGCACCCTTGGCGGTTCCGACTCCGATAACGTTAACCTGTACGCCGGCCTGACGGGCTTTGTCGGCCATGGCTACTGCCTGCTCCTCATGGTCTTCCGCATCAGTCAGCAATATGATGGCCTTATTGACGTCTTCATCAGATGAGAAACCCTGGAGTGCCATATCTATCGCAGCACCGATATCCGTACCCTGCTCGTTGATCATTGATGTAGACAGGTCGTTGATGTAGATTTTAGCGGAAACAAAATCATTGGTAATCGGCAGCTGCAACGAGGAGTTACCTGCGAAAACGACAAGTCCTATTTTATCATTTTCAAGACTGTTAATCAGTTTTGTAAACAGGAACTTTGCACGGTCAAGGCGGGAAATGCCTCTTGCATCGTCGGTTGATGAAGCAAGCATCGAACGCGACACGTCGACTGCAATCATTATCTCGATGCCTTCACGTGTTTCAGCCACTTCGCGCTCGCCGTGCCGTGGTCTTGCCAAAGCAATTATCAGAGATGCCACGACAAGCATCATGAGAGTGATTTTGATTGCCGGCTTATACTTTGAGGCTTCCGGCATCAGTGGCGAGATTGTTTCCAGTCTGCCGTAACGTTCCAGTTTGCGTTTCCTGGCGAAACGGGCAAGCCAATACATTGCCAGCATAACGGGCAATATGGCCAGCAGGTATAATATTTCAGGGTGGGCAAAATCCATGATTAGATAATATTTATTAGGGGATTGTACGCAGATATGTGTGGCGGAGGAGCACTTGCGCCAGAATAAGTCCCAGTGCTATCCACACCAGCAATTCGTAATTGTCTTCAGTGTGTGTGAAGTGGTTGACATCGATGCTTGTCGTCTCAAGACGGTCTATCTCATCAAAAATATTGTCAAGCATCTGACGGTCGGTGGCACGGAAATATTTTCCATCGGTAATATTCGCAATCTGCTGCAGTGTGGCTTCATCAATAACTACCTGGGATGGTACATAAGAAATGCGTCCGAAGTAGTCAACCTGAGGGAAGTCGGCAGTGCCGTTGGCACCGATTCCGATGGTGTATACTTTTATTCCATGCTCCTTGGCTATTTCAGCAGCGGTAAGCGGCGCCACCATGCCGGAATTGTTGGTGCCGTCGGTAAGCAGGATTATACTCTTGCTTTTGGCTTTCCCGGAAATAATACGGTTGATGGAGGTTGCGAGGCCGTCGCCGATTGCCGTACCGTCGGCAAGCATACCTTCACGCACGGTGGTCAGATAGTTTACCAATGTAGCTTTATCTACTGTCATCGGCACTCCGGTCAGGGCTTCGCCTGCAAATATCACAATACCGATATTGTCATTCTGCCGGTTAGAAATGAAGCGTGTAGCTACTTCTTTTGCCGATTCCATACGATTTTTCTTCTCAGGCTTGCCATTGTAATAGTCGTGGGCAAGCATTGAGCCGGAAATATCCATAGCCAGGACTATATCCGTACCGTCGACCGATGATTTACGCCAGCTGTCGTGGGTCTGCGGACGCGCCAGGGCTACAATTATGCACCCCAAGGCAAGAAGCTGAAGCACAAAAAGCAGGTGGCGGCACGATGCTTTGAATGACCCCGGCAGTTTAGCAAACGGTGACAGCGATGATATCTTCATCGCCGGATATGAGTTGCGTTGCTTGACAATGTACCATGCGATAAGCGGTATGTACACCAGAAACAACCATAATATTTTGGGATAAGCTAACTGCATGTCTTATTTTTTATATTCATTTTACAAGTAACAAACGTTGTCTCTTACTGCGTTAAGCTCCTTTGGCCCCGGTTTTAACATCAGACGTTTTCGTCCCTGAAGCTGAATTTGGATTTTTAGCCTGACCGTCATCTGAAGACGGCGCATTGTCATCAGTCTCGACCGGGCGAGTGTCTTCGACGAAACGGCATGCGGCATCAAATGCCTTGATGTTATCGTCGCCGTGAGGCTTGGCTTTTGCAAATTTGACAAAGTCAGCTATTTCAAGGACTTGTTCGACAAGTTCTTTCGACATGATTTCGTCGCGGGAGCTATTCAGGGCATGACGTATCTGCGTGGATGTCATCTCCATGGCATTGATGCCGAACCGTCGGTCAAGATATTCTCGCAAAATATCTGTCAGACGAGTATAAAATTCCTTTTGCAGGCCTTGCTCGCACAATTGCTCTTCGCGCAACCGTGACAGTTTCGCAATTGCGACATCATACGGAGGCTCGGGCTTCTTCTGCGGCAAAATGTTGATTTTGACCTTATGGGTGAGCAACAGGTACGCGCATATTCCACCGGCGACAATTACCAATGCGATTACGATGTAAAGCCAATTGTCAACAAGCCAGTCGGGCAAATAGTCAATGAATTTACGGTTGTAGGGCGGCATGACCGAGTTCAATGGCATAAGGTCGCTTTGAGCCGTTATGGTATCGACCGGATATACTCTGAGCGCCACGCTGTTGGATAAAACCGTATCATGTCCGTTGGTGTACAGAACCGGCGGTATGATATAGTCTCCCGAATCAAAAGATTGAATCTTGATTATTGACTGGAGCAGGCTTGTACCGTCGGCTTTTGTCGTACGGGTTACCGACGGGGTTTCATAGCCTTCTGCCACTTCTACCCCCGGGGTCAACTGAAGAATACCGGAGTCGGTTTTGTTTCCGGCTGCAGTTGCGGCAGAGTCGGGCTGTATGATAAATTTAGACAAGTCCGATGCATTGGCATCGTCGACAGTCAGATGCAAGTCGACAGTATAGCCCATAAGGATGGCTGATGAATCAACGCTCATCTTCACAACCGGACGACGTGCCGACATCGAGACTGCGGTCAATGCCAATAATGCAACTGATGCAATGGCTTGCTTTTTTATCGTAATAAATCGCATAGGATGGTAATAATAAGAAAAAATACCTGAAATAGGATTGGCAAGGAGGCAAACTATCTTACCGTACGCTTTTTGAAGAGACTCATCAAGGGCGCGACATAATCTTCGTCAGTGGAGACCGAGACGAAATCAACCCTGCTTTTTCGGAGAGTTTCCATCATTGTCTGCTGACGCTCATACCACCATTTTTCAAATGTACGTCTGACTTTTTTCGACGAAGTGTTGATCCATCGGTCAGCTCCGGTCTCGAGGTCGGATACCCGCATCAGCCCTACATTTGGAAGTTTGCTGTCACGCTTGTCGTAAACCTGGATGCCGTATATGTCATGGCGGTTGGCTGCGATACTTAACGCCCGCGAATAGTCATGCTCGTCGATATAGTCCGAAATGAGGAATGTAGTGCAACGCTTTTTCAATGCGTCGGAGAAGTATTTCAAGACAACCGAGAGATCCGTGCCCTGACTATCGGGAGTAAAATCAAGAAGTTCTCGTATTATAAGAAGAATATGCTTACGACCCTTCTTTGGCGGTATGAATTTTTCAATTTTGTCCGAGAAGAATATGACGCCGGCCTTGTCGTTGTTTTGAATTGCCGAAAATGCAACAGTGGCCGCAATTTCAGCAATCATCTGGCGTTTTTCTTCGCCTACCGCTCCAAAGTAACGGCTCGACGACACATCAATAAGAAGCATGACTGTCATCTCGCGTTCCTCTTCGTAGACTTTTACATAAGGGTGATTGTGTCTTGCCGTGACATTCCAGTCGATGTCGCGGATGTCGTCGCCATACTGATATTCCCTTACTTCTGAGAAAGTCATACCCCTGCCCTTGAATGCAGAGTGGTATTCTCCCGCAAAAATATTGCGGGAGAGCCCTCGGGTCTTTATCTCGATGCGTCTTACTTTTTTAAGGAGTTCGTTAGCGTCCATAATTGTATTGTCATAAGGATGGCGGTGGTGTCAGTACGGTTCCCGCCGTCCCGTTCTATAGTGTCAGTTTAAGCGTGGATGCATATGTGCCTCACGCGATAATTCAGCTAAAGATTAAGGATATGCATCAGGGCACTTCCACTTTGTCAAGGATGTTGGATATGATTTCATCGGCCGTGATATTGTTGGCCTCTGCTTCATAAGTCAGACCGATGCGGTGACGCATGACATCGTGACACACGGCACGTACATCTTCGGGGATGACATATCCGCGATTGTGCAGGAACGCATAGGCACGCGCTGCTTTTGCCAACGAGATAGATGCACGTGGCGACGCTCCAAAGGCGATGATATTGGTAAGGTCGGCCAGCCCCGCCTCTTTGGGATAACGGGTTGCAAAAACTATATCAATGATATATTTCTCAATCTTTTCATCGATGTAGATCATCTCGACAATCTTCTGCGCCTCGATAATCTCCTGCGGTCTTATCAACGGAACGATATTGGGCTTTTCGTTTGAGATGTTCTGACGGATAATCAGGCGCTCTTCTTCGCGTGAAGGATAGCCGATGACAACTTTAAGAAGGAAACGGTCGACCTGAGCTTCGGGAAGCGGATAAGTACCTTCCTGCTCTATCGGGTTTTGTGTCGCCATCACCAGGAATGGGTCATCAAGGGCGAATGTCGTGTCGCCGATTGTCACCTGACGCTCCTGCATTGCCTCCAGAAGTGCAGACTGAACTTTGGCCGGGGCGCGGTTTATTTCGTCGGCAAGCACGAAGTTGGCAAAGATAGGGCCTCGTTTAATCTGGAAAGTCTCTTTCTGTACAGAATAAATCATTGTACCGAGCACATCGGCAGGGAGCAAATCGGGAGTAAACTGAATACGGCTGTATTTGGCATCGATAATCTGTGCGAGGGTTTTTATAGCCAGAGTCTTTGCAAGGCCAGGGACACCTTCAAGAAGGACATGCCCGTTGGAAAGCATTGCAATGAGAAGAGATTCTATAAGATGTTTCTGACCGACTATTGTCTGGTCCATCCCCTTTGTAATCAACTTGACGAAATCGTTTTTACTTGCGACCAAATCGTTTAAATCACGAATGTTGACCATGTTAGTTGGCATTGTGCTCATATTGGCGAGTTTTATTTATGTGTTATTATTATTCCGTATTGCATAGTATTTACAAAGTTATATAATAAAAACGTTGTAAATGTGAATTTTGATGTTAATTTTAGCTATTTAATCTTTCATCATTTTAACATTTATAAATGAGCATTGGTTCGTTTTGGCGGCAATGTTAATAATCGCGAAACAATCAAGGCGTCGGCATTTTTGTTTGGATTCGGCCTAAAAATTTTGTATATTTGTAAGTTGATTTATTTCCTTTTTTACAATGAATTTCAAGCTGAATTCCCAATATAAACCGACCGGCGACCAGCCTGAGGCCATCGAGCAACTGGCCAAAGGTGTCATTGACAATCTGCCTGCGCAGACACTTCTTGGCGTAACCGGTTCCGGCAAGACGTTTACCATTGCGAATCTCATTGAGCGGGTGAACCGCCCCACCCTTATATTGAGCCACAACAAGACTCTTGCCGCTCAGTTATACAGTGAGTTCAAATCATTCTTTCCCGAAAATTCCGTCCAATATTTTGTGTCATATTATGATTATTATCAGCCGGAGGCCTATATTCCATCCGTCGACAAGTATATCGAAAAGGACCTGATGATAAATGATGAGATTGACCGGTTGAGGCTTGCCACTACCTCTGCCCTTCTCTCAGGACGCCGTGATGTCATTGTGGTGTCGTCCGTATCATGTCTTTATGGCATCGGCAATCCCGAGGATTTTCACAGTAATGTGATTGACGTGAATGTCGGACAAAAAATAGCACGCAATGCGTTTTTGCGCCGACTGACGGAAGCGCTGTATTCGCGAAATGAAGTCGAACTTGCGCGTGGCACTTTCCGGGTGAAAGGCGACACTGTCGACATACGTCTGGCGTATGAGGAAATTGTGTTGCGCATTGTATTCTGGGGCGATGAGATAGAATCAATCCAGACACTGCATCCGATGGACGGTGTGTCGCTCGGGGTATATGACAGCTTTAAAATCTACCCTGCCAACATATTCGTCACAACCAAAGAGCGCCAGGCTTCGGCGCTGGCCAATATGGAGATTGACCTCGGGAGATGTGTCGACATGTTCAATCAGGAAGGAAAACCACTTGAAGCCAAACGTCTCTATGAACGCACGAGCTATGACATTGAAATGATACGCGAGGTGGGACATTGTCCCGGCATCGAGAATTACAGCCGTTATTTCGACGGGCGCGAGCCGGGAGTTCGCCCCTTCTGCCTGCTTGATTATTTCCCCGATGATTTCCTGACTGTAATAGATGAAAGCCATGTCACGCTTCCGCAGATACGCGCCATGGCGGGAGGTGACCTTTCGCGCAAATGTACACTTGTAGACTATGGTTTCAGGTTGCCGTCGGCGATTGACAACCGCCCGCTGCGTTTCGAGGAATTCGAGGCATTGACCCCTCAGGTGGTCTATGTAAGTGCAACACCCGCAGATTATGAGCTGATACGGAGCGAGGGTGTTGTCGTAGAACAGATAATACGTCCGACCGGTTTGCTCGATCCTACAATATCGGTACGTCCGACACTAAATCAGATCGACGACCTTATTATGGAGATCGACAGGCGCCGTGAGGTGCATGAGCGTGTTCTCGTTACAACTCTTACCAAACGCATGGCGGAGGAACTTAACGATTATCTTGGAAAACTCGACATAAAAGCGGCATATATACATTCGGATGTCGACACCATGGACAGAATAAAGATATTGGACGATTTGCGTGCCGGAGTTTACGATGTGCTGATTGGTGTCAATCTTCTTCGCGAGGGACTTGACTTGCCCGAGGTATCGCTTGTCGCAATCCTTGATGCCGACAAAGAAGGTTTTCTGAGGTCGCACCGCTCGTTGACCCAGACTGTGGGCCGCGCGGCAAGAAATCTCAACGGCGCCGTAATCATGTATGCCGACAAAGTAACCGACTCAATGCAACTCACCATAGACGAGACCAACAGACGCCGCTCACTGCAGCTCGCGTATAACGAAAAGCACGGCATCACGCCAAAAGCTATTGTCAAGGCTCGCAATGCATTGATCGGATTTGAGGCTGACGAAGCCGACATAGCGCCGTCGATGACAAAAAAGGCTCAGCCAATCCCTTATGCCAGCGAATACAAGACGGCTACTGCAAATATCGCCGCAGACCCCGTGCTTCCCTACATGTCGGACAAAGATTTACAAGCACATATCGAACGACAGCGGGCAGCCATGCGCAAGGCCGCAAAGAATATGGAATTTATTGAAGCTGCGCGTCTGCGCGATGAAATCATCAAACTGGAGGAAATGCTTGCCGACAGTGCAAACAAGTAACATATTTATAACTGAATAATCTACAAATGCAATATATGACGAATGGCGGAGCTGGTTTTCTGCCCACTTCGGCAAAAGAAGTGGAGGCTTTAGGATGGGATTACATTGATGTCATTCTCTTTTCAGGGGATGCCTATGTCGACCATCCTTCGTTCGGAGCGGCAGTGCTCGGACGTGTACTCCAATCGCATGGCTACAGAGTGGCAATAGTGCCGCAACCAAACTGGCGTGACGATTTGCGCGATTTCCGCAAACTTGGCAAGCCACGTCTGTTTTTTGGAGTTTCGGCGGGTGCAATGGACTCGATGGTAAATCATTACACCGCCAACCGCCGCCGTCGGTCAGACGACGCCTATACTCCGGGCGGAAAAGCCGGGATGCGTCCGGACTATCCGACAATTGTATATACAAGAATACTTCGTGAACTTTATGGCGACTCGGTTCCTGTAATAATAGGTGGAATAGAGGCATCTATGCGCCGTCTGTCACATTATGATTACTGGCAGGACACATTACGCCAGTCGATACTTGTCGACGCGCCCGCCGATCTGCTTATGTACGGCATGGGGGAAAAGGGCATTATAGAACTTGCCGACAGTCTTGCTGCAGGAGCAGACATCACATCACTTAAAGATTTGCCTCAGACCGCGCGTATCGTTCCGGTAAGCGAGATGCCGGAAGCCGACGCGAACAATATTATATTGCATTCGTGGATGGAGGTCAAGAAATCGAAGCGGTGCCAGGCCGAGAATTTCAAGCATATCGAGCAGCAGAGCAACCGCCGGCACGGAGCCACGCTCTGGCAGCAGATAGATGAAGGACGGGCAGTAAAGGTCACCCCGATGTATCCACCGATGACAACGGAAGAAATCGATGCGTCTTTTGACCTGCCGTACACCCGTCTGCCCCACCCGCGTTATCGGGGCAAGACTATCCCGGCCTACGAGATGATAAAGCATTCCATCAATATGCACCGCGGCTGCTTCGGCGGATGTGCGTTCTGCACAATTTCTGCACATCAGGGCAAATTCATTGCCTCGCGGTCCAAAGAGTCGATAATCCGAGAGGCCAAAGCGGTGATAAACATGGCTGATTTCAAAGGATATATAAGCGATTTGGGCGGTCCGTCGGCCAATATGTACGGCATGCGCGGCAATGATGAGGGCATCTGCGAGAAGTGTCTTCGACCGTCATGCCTTCATCCCAAAGTCTGCCCCAATCTGAATACAGACCACACAAGACTACTTGACGTATACCATGCAGTCGATGCTCTACCGGGCATGAAGAAGAGCTTTATCGGGAGCGGCGTACGTTACGATTTGTCTATGCATGTCACTGGCAACAAGCGCATCGACAGCGCCAATTCCCGATATAATGAAGAACTTATTGCCCGACATGTCTCCGGGCGGCTTAAGGTGGCTCCGGAGCATACGGAGCCGCATGTGCTCAATTTGATGAGGAAACCGGAATTTGAACAATTCCATGCATTCCGCGATATATTCCATCGAGTCAATGCAAAGCATGGGCTCAACCAACAGCTGATACCGTATTTCATATCATCTCACCCAGGATGCAGGGAGGTGGATATGGCGGAGCTTGCAGTAAAGACGCAGCGCATGAACATGCATCTGGAGCAAGTGCAGGATTTCACTCCGACCCCCATGACGCTGTCGACCGAAATATATTACACGGGCATACATCCCTATACGGGCGAAAAAGTGTTTACGGCACATACGCAGGAGCAAAAACTCGCCCAACGCAAGTATTTCTTCTGGTATGACAGCAACTATCACCGCGAAATAATCAATTCGCTTAAATCGATGCACCGCGAGGATCTGCTGGCAATGCTTTTCCCGCACGGTTTTTCCAAAGCTGTCAACAGCGCTTCCCGATTATCGCACAATAGGCCGGGGGGCGGACATGACAGAAATAACAGAAACAAACGTAACAAAAAATAATTGAACCAAAAGTTTTTATTTATGAACAAAACATTAACAACAATTGCAATGACTGCTATGATTGTAGGAGCGACAGGTTGCAACTCGAACGATGAGAATATCATCGAACGGCCGGAATTCCATTCAGCCGACGGTATATTCTCAATCGACGCACTCGAGGCATTGGGTAGAGTGAGCAATCCGCAGGTATCGCCCGACGGCAGTAAGGTACTGTTCGGCATCTCTTATGAGAGCGTAGAGCAAAACAAAAGCAACAACGAACTTTATGTAGTAGACATCAAGGGTGGAGAACCGCAGCGTCTGACCCGTACGGCAGAATCAGAAAATTCAGCTGTGTGGATTGACAACGGCAATAAAATTGCCTATCTCGCATCGGACGGCACATCGACACAACTCTACGTGATGAGCGCCGACGGCAAAGGGAAAACAAAGATAAGCAATATCGAAGGCGGTATTGAAGGTTTTCTCTTTTCCGCAGATGAGAAAAAGGTAGTGATAATCGGACGTGTGAAATACAACCGCACGCCCGCCGATGTCTATCCTGATCTGACTAAGGCCAACGCTTATATCGTCGATGACCTTATGTACAAGCACTGGGATGAATGGGTTACTGAAATCCCCCACCCCTTTGTAGCAGATTTCGACGGCAACAAAATCACCAATGTAACCGACATCATGCAGGACGAGCCGTTCGAGGCACCGATGCGTCCGTTCGGAGGCGCAGAGTCGTTTACTTGGTCGCCCGACGGCAAGCAACTTATCTATGTGAGCCGCAAAAAGACCGGCATGGAATACTCTCTGTCGACCAACAGCGACCTCTATCTCTATGACCTCGAAAGCAAGAAAACCGAGAATATCACCGAGGGCATGATGGGTTATGACACGGCTCCTGCCTACTCTCCTGACGGCCGCTATGTAGCATGGCTCAGCATGGAGCATGACGGATACGAGAGCGACAAAAACCGCATCTTCATTCTCGACACAACCACCGGCGAAAAAACCGACCTGACTTCAGACTGGGATTTCACCGCCGACCTTATCGCATGGGCTAAGGATGGCAAGAGCATCTACTTTACCGCTCCTTATCTTGGAGAAGAGCCCATTTTCAATGTCAACATTGCTACAAAAGAGATAAATCCGGTGATGGATAACGCCGGACTGTTCGACTATGCGGCATTGTGTCCCGTCAATGAAACCACACTTGTGACCATGCGCCATTCAATGCTTCAGCCAAATGAACTTTGTGTTGTCGAGAACGGCCAGGTGCGTCAGCTCACCGAAGTAAACAAAGATATATTCGGACAGCTGACCATGCCTACCGTAGAGAAAGTCATGGTGCCAACAACTGACGGAAAAGAGATGACGACATGGGTTGTATATCCCCAGAACTTCGACCCGAACAAAAAATATCCCGCGATACTTTACTGTCAGGGCGGTCCTCAGCAGGCTATCAGCCAGTTCTGGAGCTACCGCTGGAACCTCGCCCTCATGGCTGCCAACGGTTATATCGTAATCGCACCTAACCGTCGCGGACTCCCCGGCTTCGGAACGGAATGGAACGCGCAGATATCAAAAGACTATCCCGGCCAGAACATGAAGGACTATCTGTCGGCTGTTGACTTCATGAAAGAAAAACCGTATGTCGATGCCGATCATATCGGTGCTGTAGGTGCAAGCTACGGCGGATTCTCCGTTTACTGGCTGGCAGGCAATCACGACGGCCGTTTCGCCTGCCTTATCGCACATGCCGGCATATTCAACATGGAGTCGCAGTATCTCGAGACGGAAGAGATGTGGTTCGCCAACTGGGATATGGGTGGCGCGTTCTGGGACAAAGACAATGCGGCCGCACAGCGCACATTCGCAGCATCGCCCCATAAATTTGTCGACAAATGGGATACCCCGATACTGGTAACGCACGGAGAATATGATTTCCGTATACTTGCATCGCAGGGCATGATGGCATTCAATGCCGCAAGGTTGCGTGGCATTCCCGCCGAAATGGTTGTCTTCCCCGATGAAAACCACTGGATACTTAAGCCCCAGAATGCAATCCTGTGGCAGCGTGTATTCTTCCGCTGGCTCGACAAATGGCTCAAAGGCGTAGACTACACCAATCCGGCGTTGCTGGCCACCTCAGAAAATCAAGAGGACGCAGCGCAGACAAAATGAAACGACAGATGATGTATTCATCCGACCAAGCCGATTTGTCGGCATAAATAATCAGGAAAGCTACCGTCGCACGGCAAAAGACGGTAGCTTTTTTGTATATGTGGCTAACTTTTCGTTATTTTGTGATGTAAATGGCTATAATGCATTTTTATGTCGAAAACCGCTCTCAAAAAAGAATTGTCAGGCTACACCAAGGAACAGATTATCGAAGTAGTTCTGGACTTGTATGATTCGCGGCCGGAAGTGAAAGATTATTTCAATTTCTTCCTTAATCCGGACTCGAAAAAGCTTTTTGAGAAGTACCAGAAAGCTCTTGACAAAGAGTTTGCCAAATCAAAATGGAACAGGTCGAAGACCCGTATATCGGTAATAAAAAAACTTATCAAGGGATTTGAAAGTTTCCATCCCGACATTCAATACCGTTACAGACTATACCAGTATATAATCACTCTTGCGCTTCAATATGAAGACCGGTATTATTACTCGGAAACGTTGTACAACGGTATCTGCGGCATAGTCAGGAATTATCTCATATTGTCCGACAGCAATAATGAACTTGATGTCGCCTTGGAATATACAGGCAGCCGAACAGGATACGGAATGCCGGGAGGCAGGAGTTTTAAGGACAGAATTTCAGAGGAATGTCAGGACTATGTGGACAGCAAAAGGATATAGAAACAAAGCGATGAAACGAACCACAATCATATTACTTTCGGGCTTAATAGGAACTGCTGCGGTTCAGGCTCAGGATAATGAGACAAAAAAAGCGCCAGAGATAGTCCAAAAAGCATCGGCATGGCGCATAGTCTCGCCTCTTGGCGAACGCGAAGCGGCTCCCGTCGACACCAATTTTCTGAATTACGCCCAGCAATCAGTCCCCTCGGCACGCAGCATAGCATACGCCACGACGGGTAATCTCGGAGGAGAAGGATATAATCTCATATATTTTGAGCGCCCCGGTGCATCAGATTTCTTTTTCAGGGATGCATTGCAGGCGTGGCTACCGTCTTTAGAGACCCAACGGTTCTATAATACCCGTATTCCCATGACGTTGGCATCTTACAATTTCGGAGGTGGCAAGGAAACAGCTCAGGACCGGCTTAAGGCGGATTTCTCGGGCAATATCAATTCACGCGCTCAAGTTGGTGCGATGCTTGACTATCTGTATTCCAAGGGGTCATTCAATTATCAGGCGACAAAGCATCTGTCATGGGGACTGTCCGGTTCATATATCGGTGACAGATTTGAGTTTCAAGGATTCTTACAGCATTACAATGCCGTAAATAAAGAGAATGGAGGAATTTCGGATGACCGTTATATTACCAATCCGGCAGAAATCCAGGGTGGTTCGACATCTGTAGATTACAAGACCATACCGACGCGGCTGAGCAGCGCGCACAACCGTGTGGCAGGGACGCAACTGTATCTCAACTCAAAGTATAAGGTCGGTTTTTACAAAGATGTTCTTGACGGCGACAGTGTTAAACAGGAATATGTGCCGGTGTCGAGTTTCATATGGACGCTTGACTATAAAGACGCGCGTCACACATTCAGAAACGAGAATGCAAACGAGGCGCAGGAGTTCTGGGGGAATACTTATCTTAATCCTCTTCAGACAAACGACAAGTCAAGTTACTACAGTATCAGAAATACATTCGGAGTAAGTCTGCTTGAAGGATTTCACAAATATGCGAAAGCCGGGCTGGCCGTATTCCTGACACATGAATACCGACACTACACGCAGCCGGAGGACACGATAAACCGTGCCGAGCCGCTCCCGGAAATGCTCACCCCTCTGCCCTTCGCAAACATACCCACAACAAAAGGAGAAAACTACGTATGGGCAGGAGCGCAACTACTGCGCCGACAGGGGCGAATACTCAATTATGACGCTACCGGACGCATCGGTATCATCGGAGAGGCAGCCGGAGAAGTCGACGTGCGAGGAAACATCTATACACATATACCTATAAGGGGTGATACTCTTAACGTAAGCGCCTACGGAGCCTTTTCAAATACGAATGTACCGTACTTGCTTCAGCATTACGTAAGCAATCACTTCGCATGGGACAACGACTTCGGGATGACGCGCCGTTTGCGTGCCGGAGGACAAATAAGCCTGCCACGCACATCCACAACAATCAGTGCCGGCGTGGAAAATGTACAAAATCTTGTATATTTCAATGGGTCTGCGCTTCCGACCCAATGCGGTTCAAGCGTACAGGTGTTCAGTGCGTCGCTTCAACAGGATTTCAAATTCGGGATATTCAACTGGCAGAATCGCCTGACGTATCAGACATCGTCGGATGATGCGGTGATACCTATGCCTAAACTGGCGGTGTATTCAAACATGTTTATAAAGTTCAAGGTGGCACGGGTGCTCGACGTACAGTTCGGCATTGATTGCGATTACTATACGAAATACAAGAGCGTCGCCTATCAGCCGGCAACAATGTCGTTCTACAATCAGCGTGAAGCAGAGTGTGGCAACTATCCGTTTGTCAACGCTTACATGAATTTCAAACTGAGCAAAACCCGTTTTTATATCCTGTTTTCGCATGTCAACCAGGGAGTTTTCGGCGGAAACAACTGGTTCTCGATGCCCGGATATCCGCTTAATCCACGCCGTTTCCAGCTGGGACTGTCAATCGATTTCGCCAACTAATGCCACGTCTGATTTGTTGTCAATAAAGAGGCTGCGCAAATCGGAGCCCCATGAAACACGTATGATATATGGAACGTTTGAAGTTGAAAAAAGGGCATATCATATTATATCTGGCTTTATTGGCCGGAGTTTTCGTAATCATGTTTTTTACGCGTAACCTTTCAAGGAAGGGATTTGCAGAAGCAGGTTCGCCCCATGTCGCAGATTCTTTGAAAGTTGCAATACAGATTTCTCCGATAGGAGTATCGACACATGGCGACACTCTCGGCGGATTTTATTATGACATGATACGCCAGATGGCCGCCCGGGAACATCTGGCATTGAAGATCGAGGGCTTCACTCAAGTGACAAACGCTCTTGACAATCTTGAAAACGGAAAATATGATATTGTGATATCTGATATCCCAATTACGTCAGAATTGCGCGACAGATATCTGTTTACCAATCCGATATATGCTGACAGGCAGACGCTTGTGCAACTTGCTGATTCTGTCACCGGCTTACCGCCGATACGCACGCAATCTGATTTGCGCGGTGATACGGTCTATATCGCAGCTCAATCGCCATTTTTGTCCCGGCTCAGAAATCTCTCACGTGAGCTTGGCGATACAATATATGTATTTCAGGACAGGCATTATGGACCGGAACAGATGATGTTGCTTACGGCTATCGGACAGCTTAAAAATGTTGTTGTAAACGAACAGACCGCCCGCAATATAGCTAAAGATTATCCGCAGCTCGACATATCGGTAACCCTTTCATTCAATCAGTTCCAATCATGGGCAGTAGCACCTGAGAAGCCAAGGTTGCTTGACAGCCTGAATGTATGGATTGCCCGCTTTAAATCCACACCGCAATTTGAGAAACTGGTTGACCGGTATTTCAATGAAAAGCCTGTCAAGATGTAAACGATATACTCATAATAAATAAAGATGGGAAAAGTTTGTCCTCCGGACTCCTTTTCCCATCTTTATTTATTATGCAGTATTATATATGTTTTATGACAAGGCCGCTATAGAAGCACGTATGTTGGCGAGCTTGCTTTCGGCATCGGCCTGCTTTTTCTTCTCGCCTTCGACTACTGCTGCAGGAGCATTGTTTACGAAGCGCTCGTTGGAAAGCTTTTTCATGACGCTTGCAAGGAAGCCTTCAAGATAAGACTCTTCTTTGCGCAGGCGCTCAAGTTCAGCCGATGTATCAATCTTACCTGAAAGAGGGATATTGAATTCTATGGTACCGACCATGAAACTTACCGCAGAAGCATCTTTAGCGGCATTGTAATTGACCGCCTCTACATTGGCGAGTTTCATTACAAGACCATCGGCCATGCCTGCGCTCTCTTTCATAACATTGAGCGAGAGCATATCTTTCAGCGGTATATTTTTGGAGGCGCGCACACCGCGGACTCCAGTAATTACCTCTTTGGTAACTTCCATTCCGGCAAGAATCTTTTCGTCGAAAGACTTCGCCTTCGGCATAGCAGCATACATTATCGACTCTCCTTCGCGACGGGGAGCAAGGTGTTGCCAAAGCTCTTCGGTGATGAACGGCATGAACGGATGAAGCAGACGCAGCAACGAGTCGAAGAATCCAAGAGTAGTCTCATATGTAGCCTTGTCGACCGGTTGTCCGTAGGCAGGCTTGATCATTTCGAGATACCAGGAAGAGAACTCATCCCAGAACAGTTTATAGATTGCGGTCAAGGCCTCCGACAAGCGGAATTTGCCAAACAGGTCGTTGACTTCCTCTATTGTAGCAGACAATTTAGCCTCAAACCACTCGGCAGCGATGCGGGAACTTTCGGGCTGCTCGCCATCTTTGACATCCCAGCCTTTGATAAGACGGAACGCATTCCAAATCTTATTACAGAAGTTACGTCCGTTTTCACATAATTTGTCATCAAACATGATGTCGTTGCCGGCAGGAGCCGACATCATCATACCCATACGCACACCGTCGGCGCCATAAGTTGCAATCAGGTCAAGAGGGTCGGGAGAGTTGCCCAGCTGCTTTGACATTTTGCGGCCGATCTTATCGCGTACGATTCCGGTAAAATATACGTTTTTAAACGGTTTGTCATTGATGTATTCGTATCCCGCGATTATCATACGTGCCACCCAGAAGAATATGATGTCAGGACCGGTTACAAGGTCGGACGTCGGATAGTAATATCTGATTTCCTCGTTGTCGGGATTCAAGATGCCGTCGAAAAGCGTAATAGGCCAAAGCCATGAGCTGAACCATGTGTCGAGACAATCCTCATCGCGGCGAAGGTCGCTGAGCTGCAGGGTGTCATTGCCAGTTTTCTCACGGGCGAGTTTCAATGCATCTTCCTCCGTCTCGGCCACTACGTAGCCACCCTCAGGCAGATACCATGCGGGGATATTATGTCCCCACCAGAGCTGACGGGAAATGCACCAGTCTTTTGTATCAGTCATCCAGTGGCGGTAGGTGTTCTTGAATTTCGGAGGGAAGAACTTGATGTCGTCGTCCATAACAGCGTTGAGCGCAGGTACGGTCAGACGGTCCATTTTCAGGAACCATTGCATGGAGAGCTTTGGCTCGATAACAACCTTGGTGCGTTCGGAATATCCGACTTTATTGTCGTAGTCTTCGATTTTTTCGACAAGGTCAGCATTCTTTAGGTCTTCGATAATCTCCTTACGCACGTCGAACCTGTCTTTGCCGACATACATTCCTCCTGCTTCGGAGATTGTTCCGTTGTCATTAAAGATATCAATGGTCGGAAGATTGTATTTCTCTCCGAGCATGTAGTCGTTGACATCGTGGGCGGGAGTTACTTTCAGACATCCTGTACCGAATTCCATTTCGACGTAATCGTCCATGATGATTGGAACTTCGCGGCCTACAAGCGGTACGATGACGCGTTTTCCTTTGAGCCACGTATAGCGCTCGTCGTTGGGGTTGACGCATACGGCTGTATCGCCGAGAATAGTCTCGGGACGTGTGGTGGCTACAATAATATATTTGTTTTCCTCTCCTACTACTTTATAGCGAAGATAGAAGAGTTTGGAGTGCTCATCCTGATAAACGACTTCCTCATCCGAAAGAGCCGTCTGCGCGGCAGGGTCCCAGTTTACCATGCGTACACCGCGATATATCAAGCCTTTGTTGAACAAGTCGACGAATACTTTTATTACGCTCTTTGAGCGAGGTTCGTCCATTGTAAAAGCTGTACGGCTCCAGTCGCACGATGCGCCCAGTTTGCGCAGCTGCTTCAATATGATGCCTCCATGCTTTTCGGTCCACGCCCAGGCGTGTTTTAGAAATTCCTCGCGGGTGAGGTCGCTTTTCCTGATGCCCTCGGAAGCAAGTTTTGCGACAACCTTTGCTTCGGTAGCAATGGAAGCATGGTCTGTTCCGGGCACCCATAAGGCATTTTTACCTTCCATGCGCGCACGGCGTGTAAGGATATCCTGGATAGTGTTGTTGAGCATATGCCCCATGTGAAGCACGCCGGTGACATTAGGCGGCGGGATGACTATAGTATAAGGTTCGCGGGCGTCAGGAACCGAACGGAACAAATCATGCTCCATCCAATAGGCATACCATTTATCCTCTACTTCTGAAGGATTATACTTTGTGGCTAATTCTTCCATTACTGTTAAATATCGGTGTATAAAATTGATTTTGAAAGTCGGCCTCTGCAGACATAGCGGTAAACAGGGGAAACGACGTCAGATAACAGGAATAATGCTATCCGCCCGCAAATTTACAAAAATATTTGCAATGAATATCGACCATTTTATCGGAATATTAGCTGAAAATATGAAAATAAAAATGTAAATTTGCAAAAAATATCAGAGACCGATGACATCAACCAGTCCAAAACCTTATCGGATAGGCATAGCATTAAGCGGAGGTGGAGCAAAAGGGTTTGCCCATGTTGGCGCGCTTAAGGCCCTGGAAGAAAGCGGCATCAGGCCTGACGCAATAGCGGGGGTCAGCGCCGGGGCTGTAGTGGCGGCTCTATATGCGGCCGGTGTCCCTCTGACTAAAATGATAAAATCATTTACCGACGCAAGGTTCCGCGACTTTTGCGAACTTACAGTCAAAGGAGGCGGATTTTTTAAAATTGACAAATTCAAAACTTTTTTAAGGCAATCGATAGGAAACTATAACGATGTGTGCGAACTTCCAATACCCGTGTATATCGGCGCTACCGATCTGGATCACGGCGTAGCGAAAGTTTTCGACAAAGGTGATATAGTGGAAACCGTGGCAGCATCATGCAGCATACCCATATTGTTCCGGCCGGTGGAAATCGACGGTGTAAGATATGTGGACGGAGGCGTTTTGCGCAATATGCCATCTTGGATACTGCGAGACAAATGCGAGTGCCTTATCGGTATCAATTGCAGCCCTCTGCCCGACAACAATCAGAAAAACAGTGTCATCGACATCGCATTGCGCACATATCAACTTATGCTCAAAGCCAATGTCAAGGATGACATGACCCTCTGCGACCTCGCAGTGGAAACGCCTGAGATTGCATCATACAAAGTCTTTAACCTAAAAGAAATACAGCAGGTATATATCAGAGGGTACGCCGCAATGAAAAGCGCGTTAAAATCATGGCCTCTGGCTGACCGCTATAAATCAAATCAGATCACCAAATGAAAACCAAGCCAATCATATATCAACTGCTTCCCCGACTGTTTGCAAACAACAATGCCGACTGTATACCAAACGGAACAATCGAGCAAAACGGGTCGGGAAAGATGAATGATATCACCCCCACTACGCTGAGAGCCATAAAGGACCTCGGAGTTACCCATGTATGGTATACGGGGGTCATCGAACATGCCCACGACGTGGATTACACCGCCTACGGAATTCCCCGTCATAACCGTCATGTCATAAAAGGCAAAGCGGGTTCGCCTTATGCCATCACCGACTATTATGATATAGACCCCGACATCGCGGTCAATGTCGAACAACGTCTTGATGAATTCGACGCACTCGTGAAACGCACTCATGACACCGGACTGAAAGTCATAATAGACTTTGTGCCCAACCATGTAGGACGCCAGTATCATTCGGATGTAAAGCCGGCCGGCATCAAAGATCTTGGTGCGGATGACGACCCCACAATGTTTTTCTCTCCGACCAATGATTTCTATTATATAACACGTCAGCAGTTCTCCCCGTCAATCGATCTCGGAGAAGGAGAAGACGCTTATGTGGAATTTCCGGCCAAAGCATCGGGCAACGACTGCTTCAACGCATTTCCCAACCAGTACGACTGGTACGAGACAATAAAGCTCAACTATGGAATAGACTACGGAGACCATACACGTCATCTTGAGCCCATCCCTCCGGTATGGTTCAAAATGCTCCATATCTTGCGATATTGGGCGTCAAAGGGAGTCGACGGCTTCAGATGCGACATGGCCCACATGGTTCCTATAGAATTCTGGAACTGGGCCATAGCCAATGTCAAGGAGCGCTATCCCGACATTATTTTTATCGCTGAAATCTACGATATACATCTTTATCGCGACTTCATCAATATCGGAGGCTTCGACTATCTTTACGACAAGGTTAATCTTTATGATACTTTGCGCGGCATCCAATGTCACAATGTATCGGCAGCCAATATAACCTCATGCTGGCAGACTGTGGAGGGTATTTCTGACAAAATGCTCAATTTCCAGGAAAACCATGATGAGCAACGCTTTGCATCTCCTCAATATGCTAATGATGCAAAAGCTGTGTTCCCGTCATTGATAGTCAGCACCATGCTGTCGACCGGGCCATACATGGTATATATGGGACAGGAGCTCGGTGAAAAAGCGCTTGACGCCGAAGGTTATAGCGGACAGGACGGACGTACCACCATCTTTGACTTCTGGTCGCTGTCGACGCTTCGCCGCTGGCGCAACAGGGGCAAATGTGACGGCCGAATGCTCACTGACGACGAAAAGCAATTGCGCGAAAATTATCGCAAGATTCTCCGCCTGTGCAATAATGAAAAAGCGATAAGTTCGGGGCGTTTTTTTGACGTTACGTATGTCAATTACAACAATCCGAAATTCAATCCCCACCGCCATTATGCATTCCTGCGCAGCTATGACGATGTCACGCTTTTCGTTGTCGTCAATTTTGACCAGCATCCTGCCGAGCTTGAAATCAATATACCGCAACATGCATTTGATCTGCTCGATCTGCCTCAGGGCACTGCCAAAGCGACAGAGTTGCTTTCCGGCATTTCGATAGAAAAAGCTTTTGCTTCCGACACTCCGTTCAAGACCTACCTGGGGGCGCCTTACAATGCCGTGGTATGGAAAATCGAACATAAAAATGTGACGTCACGATTGAAAAAGCGGAAATCGCAGAGTAAAACAAAATAAAAATGACTGATTTTCAGACTATATAAACCAATTATTCTCAATAAAAATCCAATGAGTACAACATCACTTCCCCCGTTCAAAGTTTTTTCGGGAACCAACTCACGTTACATGGCAGAAGAAATCTGCAAGGAACTCGGAGTAGAACTCGGACAAATGAACATTCAGCACTTTGCCGACGGTGAATTTGAAGTATCGTTTGAAGAGTCAATTCGCGGTCATGAAGTCTATCTTGTGCAGTCAACATTCCCCAACAGCGACAATCTTATGGAGCTTCTGCTCATGATTGACGCTGCAAAGCGTGCGTCGGCCCGCTCGGTGATTGCAGTAATGCCTTATTTCGGCTGGGCGCGTCAGGACCGCAAAGACAAGCCGCGTGTGTCAATCGCAGCCAAACTTGTGGCCAACCTTCTGACTGCTGCCGGAGTAAACCGTGTCATCACCATGGATCTTCACGCCGACCAGATTCAAGGATTTTTTGATGTGCCTGTCGACCATCTCTACGGTTCGTCGGTATTCATTCCTTATATACAGTCGCTCAACCTCGAGGATATGGTCATTGCCACTCCGGATGTGGGCGGAGCAAAACGAGCCAACAACTATGCCAAATATCTCAACGTGCCTCTGGTGCTTTGCCACAAACAGCGCGCAAAGGCCAACGTGGTAGCCACAATGACTGTAATCGGCGACGTCAAGGACAAAAATGTAATCCTTGTCGATGATATGGTTGACACGGCCGGAACAATAACAAAGGCTGCCGACCTGATGCTGTCGGAAGGTGCCAAATCTGTACGCGCACTCGCCTCACATGCAATCATGAGCGATCCTGCAAGCCAGCGTGTAAATGAAAGCGGTCTTTCGGAAATGATATTCACCAATTCAATCCCGTTCAACAAAGATTGCAGCAAGGTCACAGTTCTTTCTGTTGCCCGAATGTTTGCCGACACAATCCGTCGTGTGCATGAATACAAATCGATTTCGTCACAGTATCTTATAAAATAAGGAACTCCCTTAATCAACGAAATTAGCGACAAGAGTGCGTTTGTTGGATAAAGACAAACGCACTCTTGTCGCTAATTATGTGACGGAACTCAATCTCAGCTCCACGTCATGCCATTGTTTAAAATCGGAGACGGGCACTTCGTCGAACCCGCCAATTGAGATTGCGCATTGACATTACTCCATTTCGGACAGTTCGAGCCAACGTATCTCTTTTTCATCAATTATATTTTTGACTTCATCATATCGGCGAGATGCTTCGTTTATATCACCGGCAGCTTCGCCCGTAAATATTTTTTCAAGATGGAGCTTCTCTTCCTCAAGTTTCTCTATTTCCGCAGTCAGGGCTTCAAGTTCGCGTCTCTCCTTAAATGTGAGTTTTCGCGGACGTTCGCTGCGTTGCCTTTGTGCCGTGCCTGAAGTCTCTGATGCAAGTTTCTTCTGTTCGGCAGACTCCTGGCGCTGTTTCTCTTTCTGTTGACGGTATTCATTATATGTTCCGGGGAAATCTTTTACCACGCCGTTGCCTTCCATTACAAAAATATGGTCGACCGTCGAATCAAGGAAGAAACGGTCGTGCGACACAATTATAAGGCATCCGCCGAACTGCTCAAGATAATTCTCAAGAATACCGAGAGTCACAATATCAAGGTCATTTGTCGGCTCGTCAAGAATGAGGAAATTAGGTGACTTCATCAGCACTACAGCAAGATGCAACCGGGCACGTTCGCCGCCCGAAAGAGTGTGTATGTATTTCTGCTGGTCGGCGGGAGAGAAAAGGAAGTGCTGCAAAAACTGCATCGGAGAGAAATGAAGTTGATTGTTGACCACAACATCTTCGGCAATCTCGGTCACGGCGTCAATCACTTTCTTCTCGGGATTGAATGATATGCCGTCCTGACTGTAATAGCCGAATCGGACTGTTTCGCCTATGTCAAAATGCCCTTTGTCGGGAGCGACAATCCCCTGCAGCATTTTGATAAAAGTAGATTTGCCGACACCGTTCTCCCCTATTATGCCAACCTTTTCATAGCGGGCGAACGTGTAGTTGAAATTATCAAGTATTATCTTTTCTCCAAATCTTTTAGACACCCCTACGGCCTCAAATATTTTTGAGCCGATATATGAGGAGTTGACATTAAGATTTACCTGCCGTTCGTTGAGATTGATACGTGAACGTTCTTTCAGGTCATGATATGCATCGATGCGATATTTGGCTTTTCCGGCACGTGCCTGGGGCTGTCGTCTCATCCATTCTGTCTCGCGACGCAGAGTGTTCTTTACTTTTGCCAGCTCGGCAGCCATTGCATCGATACGTTCCTGACGACGACGCAGGTAATAGTCATAATTCCCTTCATAAGTAAAAATCTGCTGCCTGTCGATTTCAATTATTTTATCGCAAATACGGTCAAGAAAATAGCGGTCGTGAGTGACCATTACCAGTGTCACGCGCTGATGCCGAAGATAGCCCTCGAGCCATTCGATTGTGGTTATGTCAAGATGATTTGTCGGCTCGTCAAGTATGATGACATCGGGCTTGTCAAGCAAAAGGCGGCATAATGCCACGCGTTTACGCTGCCCTCCCGACATAGTCGAAATACGTTGGTCGAAATCAGTAATCTGCAATTGGGTCAGCATCTGTCTGACATTATCCTCCAAATCCCATGCCTGAAGCTGGTCGATTTGTGGTATTAGTTCCTGCAATTTGTCAGCGTCATCTTCGGCAAGGGCTTTTTCATATTTCAAGATGAGACTCCCACGAGTTGTGGAATGGTCAATGCACGCTTCAATTGCCGTCGGGTCTCCTTCAAATGCGGGCGTCTGCTCAAGCATTGCGACATTAATGCTCGTTCGGGCCACGACATTGCCCGAATCGGCAGATTCTTTTCCGGCAATTATGCGCAACAGAGTCGATTTGCCTGTCCCGTTTTTGGCGATAATGCCAATCTTATCTCCTTCGTTAACACCAAAAGTGACATCGCCGAAGAGCAGTCTGTCTCCAACACTTTTAGTAAGCCGATCAATTTGCAACAGCACCGCCATAACCTATCTGTTTTTAATCAGTAAATAATGAGAATGTTATTTATGTCATACATACACCGATATGTATAAACTGGTGTAAATAAAAAAAAGCAGTTGTCAAAATTGACAACTGCCTGCCGAGTAGCGAATCCGGGAATCGAACCCGGGTCTCCACCGTGAGAGGGTGGCGTGCTAGGCCACTACACTAAATCGCCATTTAGATAAGCCTTCGCTTTCGACACCACAAAGGTAATAACAATTTTTATTCTGACAAAATTTTTCGGCATTTTTTTTGAAAATACCGAAAAATTTAAATTATGGGAATTCGTCGGGCTATTGATCAGCCCTCTTTTTTTCAGTCAGAGTCTTCACAGGTCTTTATCATAAGTGCCAATGTCGGAGACTGTTCGATATCACCATCGGCAGGTATGTCGTTTTCAGAAGCGACAATCTTGACCGGATATTCCATATACCATATACATGGCGAATAATCCACCGCATATATGCTCACCTTGACCTGGAGCAGATGGTTGCCCAGCGGAACGCCATCGGTGTCAATGTCCATTCCATAAGGCGCAACAATCGTTCCGCCAATACGGTAGTAGTCCCAGAAATAACTTGCCGAACCGATTACAGCTCCTTTTTTTGTATTATCAACGAGGTTGATCGATTCGATATCAAGGGTATCTCCCGATACGACATAAAGCGTATTATCTACTCGTGTGGCTCCGTCTATAGTAGCTGACAGCGAGACGTCAGGCACATCATCGTCATCATCGCATGAACTCATTCCGACAACAGGCAATGCCAACATTAATAAATAAAAAAGTTTTTTCATAGTCGTTACATTATGTTATGGTTAAATAAAAATGCAGTAGAAGAGGTCACTGAAAGAGTGCACCTCTTCTACTACTTAATCTGATGCGCTCTATTAGTTTTTGAATACGAGCTCGTCATCCTCGACGTCAATGACTATAGGCTTGTCCTTGTCGACTTTCTGTGCGAGGATATCTTTAGACAACCGGTTAAGGACAACACGGTGAATAACTCGCTTCACAGGACGGGCGCCAAATTCCGGGTCGTAGCCCTCCTCTGCAAGATAATGCAGGGCTTTGGGTGTAACCTCAAGAGTAATGCCGGAAGTCGCAAGCATTTTTTGTATAGACTTGATCTGGAGTCCGACGATTTCCTCAATTTCATTTTCATTAAGGGGCGTGAACATTATAATCTCATCGATACGGTTGAGAAACTCGGGACGGATGGTCTGTTTGAGCATTTCAAGCACTTCCTCTTTCGTTTTCTCGACAGTCTCCTCTTTATTTTCAGGCGTCATCTTGGCAAAATTGTCGCGAATGACATGCGAACCCATATTGGAGGTCATGATGATTATAGTGTTCTTGAAATTGACCATACGACCTTTATTGTCCGTCAGTCGTCCGTCGTCAAGCACCTGCAGCAGAATGTTGAACACATCGGGATGGGCTTTCTCAATCTCATCGAAAAGCACTACTGAATACGGCTTGCGACGAACCGCCTCGGTGAGTTGGCCGCCTTCATCATATCCGACATATCCGGGAGGCGCTCCTACGAGTCTCGATACAGCATGTTTTTCCTGATATTCGCTCATATCAATACGGGTCATCATATTCTCGTCGTCAAACAGATATTCGGCAAGAGCTTTGGCAAGTTCGGTTTTACCTACACCTGTGGTGCCGAGGAAGATAAACGAGCCGATAGGTCGTCTCGGGTCATTCAGGCCTGCACGCGAGCGGCGCACGGCATCAGCTATCGCCTGAATCGCCTCGTTCTGCCCTACTACGCGGTTGTGCAATTCCTCTTCAAGATGCAGGAGCTTTTCCTTTTCACTCTGTACCATCTTGTTGACCGGTATACCAGTCCAACGAGACACCACGTCGGCGATATCCTCCGCATCCACCTCTTCCTTGATTAGAGCTTTTTCGCCCTGCATCATTTTCAGCTGCTCCTGAATATCCTTGTTTTCCTGTTCTTTCTGCTGGACTTTGGAATAACGGATTTCAGCAACTTTAGCATAATCCCCTTCCCGTTCAGCTCTGTCGGCTTCAAAATTCAGCTGCTCAATGTCAACCTTGTTCTGCTGAATACGGTTAATCAAATCCTTTTCAGCTTTCCATTTGGCCGTGTATTCCTTTTCCTCCTCCTTCAGAGTGGCTATTTCTTTCTCGATATCTTTTACTTTGGCTTTGTCGCCCTCGCGTTTGATTGCCTCACGCTCGATTTCTTTCTGCGCTATCATGCGTGTGATTTCGTCAAGTGCCTGCGGAACGGAATCAATTTCGAGTCTAAGTTTTGAGGCAGCCTCGTCGACGAGGTCGATAGCCTTGTCGGGAAGGAATCGGTCGGTGATATATCGCTCTGACAACTGCACTGCGGCAACGACAGCTTCATCACGGATACGTACATGGTGATGGTTTTCGTAACGCTCTTTCAATCCTCGCAATATCGAGATGGCACTCATCTCGTCAGGTTCGTTGACCATTACTTTCTGGAAACGGCGTTCGAGAGCCTTGTCCTTTTCAAAATATTTCTGGTATTCATCAAGAGTTGTCGCACCAATCGAACGGAGTTCGCCACGGGCCAATGCCGGCTTAAGGATATTGGCAGCATCCATGGCGCCCTCACCCTTGCCAGCGCCGACAAGCGTATGGATTTCATCAATAAACAGAATGATTTCTCCATCGCTTTGAGTCACCTCATTGACAATGGCCTTCAATCGTTCCTCAAATTCGCCCTTATATTTGGCTCCGGCGACGAGCGCGCCCATGTCGAGGGAAAAAATCTGCTTCGAGCGCAGATTTTCGGGGACATCACCGCGCACGATACGCTGAGCCAGTCCTTCCGCAATAGCCGTTTTACCGGTACCGGGTTCTCCGATAAGCATCGGATTGTTCTTGGTTCGGCGCGACAGAATCTGAAGCACGCGTCTGATTTCATCATCGCGGCCGATAACCGGGTCAAGCTTGCCGGCACGTGCACGTTCATTAAGATTGATTGCATATTTGCTCAATGCATTGTATGTATCTTCCGCGCTCTGGTCGGTAGCCTTTTTTCCTTTACGCAATTCCGCAACGGCGGCTTCAAGTTCTTTTTCTGTCAGACCTGCGTCTTTTAGTATAGTAGATGCGGCAGAGCTAATCAGAAACAGAGCCAGCAACATCGCTTCCAGGGTGACATACTCATCGCCCTGTTTCTTGGCGATGTCAAGCGATTTCTGCAACACATCGTTAGAAGTGCGGCTCAGATAAGGTTCTCCCCCACTTACTTTGGGCTGACGGGCTATTTCATCGTCAACCTGCCGCGACACAACAACAGGATTTGCGCCTATTTTCTGGAATATGAAGTTGATGAGCGACTCACCCTCGGTCATAATCCCTTTCAGCAGGTGCACCGGCTCAATCTGCTGCTGTCCGGCAGCACGAGTCATCTCCACCGCCTTTTGTATGGCTTCCTGTGACTTGATAGTGAAACTGTTGAAATTCATATGTGATTAATTATATTTAGTTATTACATCAAATAAAACAGCATTATATTGTAATCCTCTTTTATTTCTTTAACAAACTATATGCCGTAATGTTTTGAAGTCAACCAAACTTGCATTAACTTTGCATATGACTTTACCCCCAAAAAGAGGCAATCTCTTTATTGGCAACATCATTGACAGCTATTTCTATTAAAATATGAAATTTCGCAAAACAATAATTTCTCTCTGCCTTTTTGGCAGTATTATATGTCAGGCACAAACCAATACCGTGTCAGGTCGGCTGTTCTCTTATCCGGAACCTCCGGAAGAGCTTGTGACGCTTCAGGACCGGACTTCTTATCTCGTGACGCACTTCTGGGATAAATGCAATCTGCAGAGTGCGATACTGAACCGTGAAGCTTTTAAAGGTGCGTTTATGGATTATGTATCTTTCATGCCATATGCCAAAGCTACTGACGTATATGAGTCAATTGACCGCCTCATATCAGCATATGAAAAATCGCCGGAACATCTGTTGACTCTCGCCGAAATTGCAGAAGATGCCGTCTATAACGGCGAAGCTGAGTTTATGTCCGATGAAATTTTCCTTCCCTTTGCCAAGGCTGTCGTAGAAAACAAAAAAATCTCCAAGGCTAAAAAAGCGAGACTCGCCCACGAGGCAAAGATTTTGGAACAGACCCAGGTAGGCATGGTCGCGCCTGAACTTAAAATTACCTTACGCGACGGCAGCACATCACAGTTGAGCGACACACGGGGAGCCCATGTGCTATTGTTTGTAAACGACCCTGATTGTGACGATTGCCGTATGACACGCATACGCCTTTCGGCCGACCATAACATCAACCAGCTTCTTGACGATGGACTGTTGCGCATCGTCAGCATATACCCCGACACATACACTGAAGAGTGGGTGCAAAGTGTGGCCAATTACAATCCACGCTGGATTGTAGGTGCAGCTCCCGATATCGACGACATCTACGACCTTCGCACCGCCCCTACCCTGTATTATCTCAATCCTGAAGGAGTGATTTTGTCGAAAACGCTCGAACCGAATAATCTCCTTGAAGCTTTCCATGTAGTTAATTCAAAAATGAACCGCTGACATGAATATAGCCGTATTGATTTCCGGAGGTGTTGACAGTGCGGTAGCCGTCCACACTCTTCTTGAGCAGGGGCACGACCTGCATCTGTTTTACATACGCATCGGTCTTGACAACGGAGAGGGAGACTGTTCGGCAGAAGAGGATATAGAGATGTGCCGGTACATTGCCCGGAAATACAATCTGCCGTTTGACGTGGTCTCACTTCACAATGAATATTGGGAGAATGTAATGGAATATGCCATCAACGCCGTGCGCGACGGGCTGACACCAAATCCCGATATCATGTGTAACAAAATGATAAAATTCGGGTTCTTTGAAGAACGGTGGGGACATGAGTTTGACCTTACCGCAACCGGTCATTATGCCACCACGACCATGCGTGACGGGAAAAAATGGCTTGCAACAGCCATTGACCCGGTAAAAGACCAGACCGATTTCCTCGCCCGCATCACCTACAAGCAACTTGAGCATGTCATATTTCCTATAGGCGACATGCCTAAATCGCGCGTGCGTGAAATCGCGGTCGAGACCAAGATGCCTAACGCATACCGTAAAGACTCTCAGGGCATATGTTTCCTCGGCAAAATCGATTATAACGATTTCATTCGCCGTCATCTCGGAGAAAAGCCCGGCGCTATAGTCGAACTTGAAACCGGGCGTAAAATAGGCACTCACCGCGGATACTGGTTCCACACCATAGGACAGCGCAAAGGTCTTGGACTTAGCGGCGGTCCTTGGTATGTGGTGAAAAAGAACATCCGCGACAACGTGATATATGTCAGCAACGGATATGATACCGAAAAGCAATATGGCAACAGCATACATATGAATCAGATGCATTTCATATCGGGCAAGCCATGGAGCGACGACATCGACGAAGTTGCAGTCACATTCAAAAACCGCCACATGCCGGAATTTTTCAATGCGACATTGCACCGTATCAATGATGACGAATATCTTTTGAAATCGGAAAGAAAAGTACAAGGCATCGCTCCCGGGCAGTTTGGCGTCATATATTCTCCCGACAGCAAAATCTGTTATGGAAGCGGAATAATCACCGGTCAGAGTTTTACATAAATGCATATAGCGTCAACACAGACACGCCCAATGGCGTTTCATGAATATGGAAATAAATGAAAGAATAAAGCTTAAAGTAGTGGGGCTCACATACTCGCAAATACAGTCGGGGGCCTATGCGCTGATTCTCGGTCAGGTCGACGGACCCTACCGCATCCCGGTTGTAATAGGCGCCCCTGAAGCCCAGTCTATAGCTATTGAGATTGAAGGCATTATTCCGCCACGTCCGATGACGCATGACCTGTTTGAAAGCTTTACACATGCATTCGGCATAAAGTTGCTTCAAGTGTATATTTATAAATTTGAAGACGGCATATTTTATTCGGAACTTACATTCAGCGACGGTGACCGTCAGATTGTTCTTGATGCACGTACGTCTGATGCGATTGCCATAGCTATCCGTACGAAGTCGCCGATATTCACAACCACAGAAATATTAACCACTACCGGTTTTGTGCTCGATTCTGACAATGTTGCCACCCTGCGTTCGGACCACGATGAAGATTCCGAAATGAACGCGCAGCCCAAACTCGAGAATTACGCCATCGAAGAGCTTGAATCTCTCCTTGCAAAACATATTGACAACGAGGAGTACGAGGAGGCGGCTGTCATTCAAGAAATTATAAACCGCAAACGCAACTCATCAAACAAATAAACATAAATTTAATAATCATGAAAAATCTAAAGTCCAAGCTCATTATTATGAACTTCCTGCAATTTGCAGTGTGGGGAGCCTATCTGACATGCATCGGCAATTATCTCGGACGCGCCGGAATGGGGAATCTTATCCCTTGGGCATACGCAATACAGGGAATTGTATCGATTTTCATGCCCACTTTAATGGGCATAATAGCCGACAGGTGGATACAACCGCAGAAAGTACTTGGCGGATGTCAGCTTATTGCAGCGGCATTCATGCTCGGCTGTTTCACATTAGGATATCAGGCAAACGTATCGGGTGAATCCGTATCTCATGGGTTATTCCTTACACTATATACCATCAGTGTAGCCTTCTACATGCCTACAATCGCTCTTTCCAATACGGTCGCATTTTCCGCATTGCGTGCCGACGGACAAGATACCGTCAAGGCATTCCCTCCGATACGCGTATTCGGGACAGTCGGTTTTATCGCCGCAATGTGGTTCGTAAACTGTGCGTCATTCAATACCGACGGCAGCTTCTTCTTTACGTTAGAAGGTGAAGGCTCTCCTTTTCAATACACATATTGGCAGCTATTCGTATCCGGCATTCTCGGCCTGATACTTGGAATATATTGTTTTACGCTGCCCAAATGCCCGATTGTCAAAACCGAGCAAAAACGCACTCTTGCGCAAACTTTGGGACTTGACGCGTTCAAGCTTTTCAAGGTCAGGAAGATGGCCATATTCTTTATCTTCTCCATGCTTCTCGGCATGTGTCTCCAGGTAACCAACGGCTATGCCAATCCGTTCATTTCAAGCTTTATTGGCTCAGGATTTGCAGATTCGTTTGTGGCCAACAATGCGCCCCTGCTCACGTCGCTCTCCCAGATTTCTGAGGCACTTTGTATACTGATGATTCCATTCTTCCTTCGTCGCTTCGGCATCAAACGTGTGATGTTGATGGCTATGATCGCATGGGTGTTGAGATTCGGTTTCTTCGGTATCGGCTCGCCTGATTTCCCGGGAGTCATACTCTTTATCCTCTCCATGATTGTCTACGGTGTAGCTTTCGATTTCTTCAATGTATCGGGAGCGCTCTATGTGGAACGCGAGACAGACCGTTCAATACAGGCATCCGCCCAGGGTATTTTCATGCTTATGACAAACGGCATCGGAGCTACAGTCGGGACCCTCTCGGCCGGCGCTGTAGTAGAGAAATTCTGTCAGTGGGTTGATGTAGACGGAGACGGTAATGTCGACTTCTTGCTTGGCAACTGGTCTGCGACATGGCTTATCTTCGCAGCATTCGCCCTCATAGTAGCCATCGCGTTCGTATTCCTCTTTAAGGATAACGGCAGTGTCAATACTGCGACAGCAAAAGAGAGTATTGAACTCGAGGACAGCGCGCCCGACGGATATGTAGAACCCGAAAGAAACTAACAGACTTAAAAAATTATGATACAATTTTATGCCCCCGACATATTGACCAATCCGCTGTTGCCTGAGAGCGACTCGCAGCATTGTATAAGAGTATTGCGCAAGCAGCAGGGTGACATTATCGATGTAATAGACGGTCGGGGGCATAGATTGAAATGCCGTATACTTGACCCGCACTCCAAGCATACCCTTGTCGAAATAGTCGAGTGTGAGGATATTCCTAATCCATGGACAGGAGACATCACAATCGCGGTTGCGCCGACAAAACATCTCGACCGCATGGAGTGGCTCGTTGAAAAGCTTGTCGAAATCGGCATCAATCGTTTTGTTCCTCTTTTGTGCACGCATTCCGAACGGAAAGAAATCAAGCGCGAACGCATAGAAAAAATTGCAGTCTCGGCAATGAAACAGTCACTTAAGACACGCCTGCCACAAATTGACGAAATGACGCCTCTTAAAACTTTTATTGAGGAGTTAAGAGATAGCACTGCCGACAGATTTGTTGCATACTGCGACCCGGAGATACCACGCCGCATCCTTGCGCAAGAGATAAAGCCGAAAAGGGATACGGTTATATTAATAGGGCCCGAAGGCGATTTTTCGCCCCAGGAGATAAAGGCGACAATCGATTCCGGATTTAATCCCGTAAGCCTCGGCGACTGCCGGCTACGCACCGAAACAGCAGCCTTGGCAGCATGTCAGACGATACATGTCATAAACCAGTTGCACCTTTGAATTTTCAGAAGCCAATCATTTCCGAATATATATTAAAAGTCAAAAATATGACAGACATAAACCAATACTTACATTCATCACCGACTGGCAATTTCTTTCTGCTTGCCGGACCGTGTGTGATTGAGGGAGAACAGATGGCAATGGATATTGCCGGACAAATCAAGGAGGTCACCGACCGGCTCAACATTCCGTATGTATTCAAAGGTTCATACCGCAAGGCCAACAGGTCAAGACTCGACTCATTTACCGGGATAGGAGACTTGAAGGCTCTCGAAATACTCGATAAAGTACGCAAGACATACAACATTCCTGCTGTGACAGACATTCATCAGCCGGAAGAAGCTGAACTTGCAGCCCCCTTTGTGGATATACTCCAGATTCCGGCGTTCCTGTGCCGTCAGACCGACCTTCTGATAGCCGCAGCCAATACCGGCAAAATGGTGAATATCAAAAAGGGGCAATTTCTTGCGCCCGGAGCGATGAAACATGCTGTTGCAAAAGTTAGAGATGCCGGCAATAACAATGTTGCCGTTACAGAGCGAGGCACAACATTCGGTTATCAGGATCTGATTGTCGACTTCCGCGGCGTTCCCGAGATGCAGAAATTCGAATGCCCTGTGATTGTCGATGTGACCCACTCCCTGCAGCAGCCGAATCAGACAGAGGGAGTCACCGGCGGACGCCCCGACATGATTGAGACAATATCGCGCGCAGCTATAGCCGTTGGCGCCGACGGGCTTTTCATAGAGACTCACCCCGAGCCCTCCGTTGCAAAAAGCGACGGCGCGAACATGCTCCGTCTGGAGTTATTGCCAGCACTGCTTGAACGTCTGACAGCAATACGTTTAACAATTAATAAATTCTGACCTGAACGGCAATGAACAGAATATCGAAACTGATGCTCTCCACATCAATCCTCTTAATGCCGGGGTTGATTGAAGCACAATCGTCAAAATCTCAAGAGGTAATTGATGCCGTAGAGAAGGTATATAATGAGGAACTTCAGGAAGATGCTCGGAATTATAATGTCTATTTTCGACGCGCGCATCTTTATTACGGACAAAACCAATACCTAAGAGCTTTGTCCGACATCGACAATGCTATAAAATACACCCCGGAATCAGACAAAGACATGCTTTCGCAGGAATATGCCCTGCGGGCCAATATCTATATTATGACCGACCGTAAGCAAGAAGCTCTTGCCGACATTAGCAAGGCTCTTGAATATGAGCCGACATCCTATACACTGCTCTACCAAAGAGGTAATCTGGAATACGAACTTGGCAATTACGCCAAAGCAAAAGCGGATTTTCAACGGTTAAGCCGCATTCATAACCGTTCGCTCGAATCTCTGATAGGTCTGGCCAGAGTAGCCGTCAAAGAGAATAACCTCGGTCTTGCGAACGAATATGTAGACGAAGCGGTGGCATTCTATCCTGCAGAAAGCGAAGCGTATCTCCGACGTGCCTCCGTGAGACAACTTATGGGCAACAATAATGGCGCTGTCGATGACATGATACTTGCCATCGCTGTCGACAAGAACAGCGGCAAAGCAATGGCAGAACTTGTCAATATGGCCAACACCGATTACAATGCTGTAATATCCGGCTTAAGTAACGCTATTACCCAGGCACCCAATATCGGCATCTATTACTACATCCGGGCCATGATTGCGCAGGCTCACTACCATTACGTCGCAGCCATCGCCGACTACAACACCATAATCGACAAAAAGCTGTATAACTATCACGGTATACATGCCAAGCTTGCAGAGTGCTATTACTCACTATGCGACTATACGGCTGCGCTCGACCAGATAAATACTGCGCTGGGACAGTCTCGCACGGGCTCTTATTTCGTGACAAGTTCAAAGATTTATCTTGCACTGGGGAATATCGAACCGGCAAAATTATATGCCGAACGTGCATTGCTGGAGTCGCCCGACAGCCAGCAGGCTCTTATGCAATCCGCTTTATGCACTCTTGCCGACGGGGATTACGCAATGGCATCCAACCAGTTGGGAGAGTTGATAATAAACACCCCCAACAATCCGGTAAACTACATAATAAGAGCATGGATAATTGGCGATAAGATGAAGCAGCAGTCTGATGCAACGGGTTTTCTGACCCGATGCGCAGCTCTTGAATATGACGAAACGGACTATCGCTCATATCTTGGCTTTGCACTTGAACTAATGGGACAAAAAGAACAGGCCAGAGAGTGGATAGATAATATCATAGCTGCAAAACCGGCTGACATTGACGGGCGCATACATTATCTTGCAGCTGCACTCTACAGTCACCTCGGTGATTTTGAAAAGGCATTCGACTGCATGCAGCAGTCACTTGAACGCGGTTACGCAAATCTGTATGACTGGAAGGTATATGACGTAGCAAATCTGTCGGTTGCTCCACTACGTGCCGACGCCCGATTCGATGCTATGCTTAATAACTACGATTACCTGTTTAAGCAATAAACAGATTTCCGGTTCTAAAAAGTTATGACATAAAAATAACGTGGCCCCTTTCGGAGTCACGTTATTTTTATGCGGTTGAATATACTTATTTAACTCGCTCTACGTATGAACCGTCACGTGTGTCAATCTTAACCTTGTCGCCAGTGTTGATGAACAAGGGAACACGCACCTCGGCGCCGGTCTCAACGGTTGCCGGTTTAAGAGTGTTGGTTGCGGTGTCACCTTTCAGGCCGGGCTCTGTATATGTTACTTCAAGCACAACGCTCGTGGGCATCTCGCAAGTAAGGATTTCTTCAGTAGCAGCCTGAACCATAGCTTCGCAGATGTCACCCTCTTTAAGGAACTGCACGCCATCGATGCTCTCTCCGGGAAGGGCTACCTGCTCGAATGTTTCAGTGTGCATGAAGTTATATCCCATTTCATCTTTGTAGAGATACTGGTAGGGACGACGCTCGATACGGACTTCTTCAACTTTCACACCAGAGTTCCAGGTTTTGTCAAGTACACGGCCGGTACGTACATTTTTCAATTTTGTGCGTACGAAAGCCGGACCTTTACCGGGCTTCACGTGCAGAAATTCAACAATAAAGAAGTAGTTGCCGTCTATATCGAGGCACATTCCGTTTTTAAAGTCAGCAGTAGTTGCCATAAACTTATTTATGTTTTATAATAATTATTATATTTGCGACCACAAATTTACAAAATTTTCTCCGATATCACATATATCATTCTCTAATTTTTGTTTTTTTGATAACAAGATGATCTGCATGATAAACTACTTTGCAAAAATCACAAAGAATCTCCTTTCACCGCAATCGCAAAACAGCTTTACTGTCCTATAAGCCTACAATTTATAATGTTGCTGTATGAAGTAGGTGCAGTCACTGTCACCGTTGTCCGCACCTTTCTTGAACCATTCGTATGCCTCCATTGTGTTGGAAGCGAGGCCCAGTTTGCCGTAATAGTAAGCGCGGCCGAGATAGTAGCAGCCTGAAGCGCTGCCGTTTTCAGCTGATTTTCTTATCCATCTAAGGGCTTCAGCAAGGCGTTCGTCCTTTGATATACCCTTGAAATAATCCTTGTCGTAATTCAGTTCGATGCAGCGTCCGTACAGGGCCATTGCGTCGGCGTTTCCTTCATTGGCCGCTTCTCCGAACAGTCGGAATGCCTCCTTGTCGTTTCTTTTGATGCTTCCGTTATAATACGAAACGGCAAGATTGTATTTCGCCATAGAGTTCCCCAGCGCTATGGCTTTCTTGTAATATTCCGCGCCAAGCTGATTGGCTTTATCGCCTGCGGAGCCGGTGAAATAGCCGCTTTCGGCTACGAGCCCGAGGCGGTTGTAGGCGTCGCCGCAGTCTTTTTCAGCGCTCCGCTGCCACAACTCTATTGCTTTCGCTCTGTCTTTGTCCACTCCGCGGCCATAGTAATACAGGCAACCTTTGTAAAATAGCGAGTGGGCATTATCCGGGAATCTGTTGATTACCGGCAGCATAAGGCTATAATTTTTAGACTCGTATTGCGTCTTCAGAAAATCTTCCAACTTATCCTCTGTCACATCTGTCGTTGCTGCTACACATTCTGTTCCGGTTTCCCTGTTGAGCTCCACCGTGAGGTTGAAGGACGATTTGCTTTTTAACCGGAACGAACCGTCCGCACCCTCGTAGCCGTTACATGCCACAGAGTAGGTGTACTCAATTTCGGCAGGCAATGTCAGTGTGGCTTTGCCGTCCTGCAATTTTACGATTTTGCCGTCTACTATCACTATGGCGTCAGTCGGCGCCACCTTGATGTTTACCTTTTGTTCCTGCGCGTTTGTCGCAGCCGACAGAGCTATCAATATGAACAGAGCGAAAAATCTCATGGCCGTATTTTTTTTGCAAATTTACAAAAAAATGTAATTCTCGCAAAAGATAATGCCGTCTGAACATCGAACACTTTAAAATTTTAAAACAATATTTTAAATTAATATTGATAAGATTTTGAATATATTTTGTAAATTTGAAGAATAAATTGCAAATATGGTAAGATGCAGGAATAAATTTATTAGCGATATCCCTGCAATCTGCCCCTATATACAATTGAATACCAATCAAATGAACGAGAAATCGCTTAGCCAATTATATTTAAAGGACACCGAATTTCAGCGGCTCATGCAGCGCCGCATCTTCAACGTGCTACTCATCGCATCGCCATACGATGCGTTTATGATGGAAGATGACGGAAGGGTCGAGGAACAACTGTATTTTGAATACGTAGCCCTGAACCTTAGCTCACCTCCACGCGTCACACTCGTGTCGCACATCAACGACGCGATGTCGGCACTTGCCGAAAAGCATTACGACCTTATAATCGCAATGCCCGGTGTCGAGATTTCAGAGACATTTATCGGAGCGCGCATGATAAAGGAAAGTCATCCCGACATTCCGTTCGTTGTGCTGACCCCATTCTCAAAGGAAGTGTCTCGCAGGCTGGCTCACGAAGATTTCACAGGCATTGATTACGTATTTTCATGGTTAGGAAATGTTGAGCTACTTCTTGCAATAATAAAGTTGCTTGAAGACAGGATGAACGCTGATGCCGACATTCTTGATGTTGGCGTGCAGATGATACTTCTTGTAGAAGATTCCGTAAGGTTTTACTCTTCCATACTCCCCCATCTGTATAAATACCTGCTGCGTCAGTCGATGGTATTTTCGACAGAAGCGCTCAATGAGCACGAGCAGATGCTACGCATGCGCGGACGCCCTAAAGTGATGCTTGCCCGCGATTATGAAGAGGCAATGGCTCTTTACAGCAAATACAGCGAACACATAATGGGAGTCATTTCCGATGTGTCGTTCATGCGTGGTGGTGTAAAGGATGCAATGGCCGGACTGAAACTTGCGCGAGAAATACATCACTGCGACCCATATCTGCCCATTATCATTGAGTCGACACAAAGTGAACTTCGTGACAGCGTAGGTGATTTCAACGGTATTTTTCTGGATAAGAACTCCAAGAAACTGCCGGTTGACCTTGGCAAGGCTATTACCGATAATTTCGGTTTTGGTGATTTTGTTTTCCGCAATCCCGAAACCGGAGACGAAATCATGCGCATAAAGTCGCTTAACGACATGCAGAAACATATAATGGAAGTGCCGGCAGAGTCGTTATACATGCATGCCTCGCACAACGACATATCACGATGGCTCTACTCGAGGGCAATGTTCCCGATAGCGGAAATAATAAAGACCCATCGCTTTACATCGATAGACGAAGCCCCTGCGGTGAGACAATTGTTCTTCGATCTGATTGTAAAATACCGCAAGATGAAAAACCGAGGAGTAGTAGCGGTTTTCCGCAAAGACCGTTTCGACTACTACTCAAACTTTGCGCGTATCGGACAAGGGTCACTTGGCGGCAAAGGCCGTGGCCTTGCATTTATCGACTCCATTATCAAGGCAAATCCGATTTGCGATGATTTCAACGGCATAACGATATCAATACCGCGCACGGTGGTGCTCTGTACCGACATATTCGATGAATTCATGAGCGCCAACGACCTTTACTCCATTGCATTGAGCGATAAGAGCGATGACGAGATATTGCGCTATTTCCTTCAGGCACGACTGCCCGAACGACTTATCGAAGATTTCATGTCGTTGTTCGAAGTTGTCGACCGCCCGCTTGCCATCAGGTCGTCAAGTCTGCTTGAAGATTCACACTATCAGCCGTTTGCAGGCATTTATTCCACCTACATGATACCAAATGTAGATGATAAATACCAAATGCTCAAATTACTCTCCGATGCAATCAAGAGCGTGTATGCATCGGTATTTTACCGTGATTCCAAAGCCTACATGACAGCTACATCCAATGTCATCGACCAGGAAAAAATGGCGGTAATCATACAGGAGGTGGTCGGAGAGGAAACAAACGGATATTATTTCCCGTCGTTCTCTGGCGTTGGGCGTTCGCTCAACTACTATCCAATCAATGACGAACAGCCTGAAGACGGCGTTGCAGAAATTGCCGTTGGTCTTGGCAAATATATTGTCGACGGCGGTTTGAGCCTGCGTTTTTCGCCACGTCACCCCGACAAAGTACTCCAGACTTCAGAACTCGACCTTGCCTTGAGAGATACACAGACTCGTCTCTACGCCATTAACATGAACGAAGTCAATGACGACTTCCGCGTCGACGACGGTTTCAACATCGAGAATATGCGGGTGCAGAAATTCGCCGGCACAGATGCGTTGAAATATCTTGTGTCGACGTTTGACCCGCAGGACCAGGTTATACGAGACACCGACATAGGGTTCGGGCGCAAAGTCGTCACATTTGCTAATATGCTGCGGCATAAGGTTTTCCCTCTTGCCGAAGCAATAGAATTCATGCTCGTCAACGGCCAGGACAAAATGCAGCGTCCCATAGAGATTGAATTTGCCGGACTGGTAGACCACAGCGGAAAAACAAAAGGGAAAATATACTGGTTGCAGATACGCCCGATTATCGACAGAAAAGAACTCGTCGATGACACAATTCTGGAAATTCCCGACGAGGAATTGCTGCTAAAAAGCAACACCGCCTTGGGGCATGGCAACATTGAAAATGTATCCACTGTCCTCTATGTGCGTCCCGAGCACTTCTCTTCAAGCAACAACCAGAAAATTGCAGAAGAGATAGAGCGCCTCAACAGAGAATTCACCGCACAGCAAAAGGGCTATGTACTGATTGGTCCCGGACGTTGGGGCTCTTCTGACACTGCTCTCGGCATACCGGTAAAGTGGCCACACATTTCCAATGCGAAACTGATTGTCGAGGCATCTCTGAGCAATTACCGCATAGAGCCGAGTCAAGGCACTCATTTCTTCCAGAATCTGACATCATTCGGCGTAGGATATTTTACAATCAATCCGTCTTCAAATGACGGCATATATGACATCGATTACCTAAATTCTCTACCGGCGACTTACGAAAGTGAGTATATACGCATTGTTGAATTCACAAACCCTCTTACTATTGGCATCAACGGACGAAAAGGTGTCGGAGTAGTAAAGAAAAATGTATAATCCGCACATGGCCCTATTAGGAAAATTAAAATCAGTATTCGGTTTTTCAAGCGAAGATTACGAAATCGAAGAGAATGAATCTCTGCAAAAGGATGCGACCGTGACGCCATTGGCATTGCGAAAACAAGCCGCGTCGCCCGCATCAGGACAGGCAACCAATACCAACGGCAAAAATGCTGACTCTGCGGGTAACTCTGACTCTCCATCGCCTGCACAGGACCAGTTAGCGAAACATACTTGTCCTGAAGCGATTTTCAACAAGGTCGTGGAAATCTTCAATGAGTCGCTTCCGCCATTTATAAGCGAATGCATCGACACCGAGAAGCAGACCAGATATATCCATGATGCTCTTGACAACTCGATGAAAGAATATGTGGCTCAACTTGACAAAGATGCTGATTCCCGCATGAAAACCATGCTTGATAACAGCCAGCAGAATTTGCGCCGCGAGATAGAGACTCTTCGTGAAAAAGCAAAAAAAATCGAGGATACAAGCGCCGAATGGAAAGAGCAGAAGCTTTCAGCCGAACGACAGAAGAGAGCATTGAGCGAACGTGTGCATGACCTCGAAAAACAGATTGACGCATTCCATGCCGAAAAAGAGCAATATGAACTTGAAAACAAAAGTCTCATAAACAAGCTCCGCGCCATGTCGATACAGGATGGCGACATGGAAGCTCTCCGCAATGACAATGAAGCGTTGCGCAACGAGATAAAAGTACTCAAGGAAAACGCAACGACAACTATTGTGCCGGCCGTCGACCAGGAAACACTCAAAAAGCTAAGTTCACTGAAAGACCTTGCCGACGATCTGTCAGCACAAAAGGAAACACTTACACGTGAACGGAATATACTCGCCAACGATATTGTGGTGCTGAAGAAAAAATGCGAGATTTCCGATGCCATGCTGAATGACCTCAACCATAAGGCTTCGTCGGCAAAACTTGCCCTTGCCGAAAAGGAGACACAATATAAAGAGCTGCAATCTAAGTATGAAGCTCTCGAAGCAGGTCGTCCTTCTGATTTGGAACAAAAATTTCAGGATGCACAGGCGGTTGCCCGTCAGCAGCAGATTGAAATCGAGACATTACGTGAAAATCTGGAAAGCGCCCATGTTGAATTGCAGCGCGTCAACAGCGAGTTTCACAATGAAACGGTCAGGGTGCAGCAACTCACAGATGACCTCCGTGCGGCTAAAGAATCGCTCAGCAGCGGTCAGCCTGCCATCGATAATTTTACAGAAGAAATTACCGCTAAAGACGCGCTTATCGCCCAGCTTCAGGAGAAATTATCCCAAACCGATGCGGAATTGCAGGCTTCAAAAGCAGAAGTTGAAGAATTCAAGGCATCGCTTACCGCTTTTGAAGAATCTCTTGTCAAAATCGATGAGATAAATGAATCCCGACAGAACCGCATAACGGAACTGCAATCACAGCTAAAAGAAAAAGAACAAGCTCTTGATGCGACAGAGCGCAAGCTTTCTGAAAAAGGCTCTATAATAGATAAGAAGGAGGAAGAAATCGCCATCCTGAAATCAATGGTAGAAAACAACCATAAGCTGCAGGCTGCCTCAGAAGCTCTTTTGAGGGAAGAGATTGAGCGTCTGCGCAAGACTCCGGAAACGCCATCGCGCCAAAAACGTAAAAAGGCGCCCCGGATATCATCAATAGATGATTCTCTCGACGATACCAACTGGCTTGTATCCACCCCACCGGAAGGGACAAATGCACGTCCGGCTGGAGTTTCGGATGCAGAGTTCGGATATCAGGCGCCTCACCATCGCGACGAGCCCAACAATCCGGCACAAATGCTGTTATGGTAAATAGTAATTACAACGTACGTTACGTTTAAGAGAAGTAGATTTTACATAACTTATCGGAATCAAAATTTCCGGTCAGTAATTTTAAATTATGAAAATTAAAGCCAATATACTTGCCACCCTCTCCTTGACCGCTCTTGCAATGCCTTTTAATGGCATCTGTAGAAATTCCATAGTACAGGATATAGCGCCATATGTCTATCCTGCGAATATACCTGCGGGCGTGCCGACAATGAAGTTCATGCCTGACGGCCTGTCATATCTTGCAGCTAATTCCGACAATACGCGCATCATCAAATATGACCTTGCCACAGGTAAAGAAATAGAGACTGTGTTCAATGCAGCAAAAACGCGAGAAGCATCGATAAGCGGCTTTGAAAGTTTCTCCATAAGCCCTGACGGCACCAAATTACTGATATGCCTTGATAAGGAAATGATATATCGCAGGTCTTTCAAAGCCAAATATTATGTTTTTGAAATCAAGCGAAACATACTCAAGCCATTATCAAAGGAACACTCTTGTCAGCAGATTCCTACTTTTTCGCCAGACGGAAGGTCGGTCGCATTTGTTGCCGACAACAACATCTATCTTAAAAAGCTTGACTACGATACCGAAGTTCAGGTGACGACAAACGGCGTAAAGAATTCTGTAATCAACGGAGCCACAGACTGGACCTACGAGGAGGAATTTGTCAGCACATCCACTCTTGCATGGGCACCCGACAGCGAAACCCTTTCATATGTAAGTTTTGACGAAACTGACGTCCCGCTTTACAATATCGCGCTTTATCAGGGCAGTTGCAACCCTCTCAATGAATATGCCCTCTATCCGGGTCAATTATCATATAAATATCCTGTCGCGGGGGCCAATAATTCAATTGTAAGCCTTCACAGCTACGATGTATCAACCAGAAAGACTAAGGACATTACACTTCCTGACGCTCAAATCGAATACATTCCCCGCATAGATTATACTTCATCGTCAGAACAGTTGCTGGTGACAACTCTCAACCGTGACCAGAACAGGATTGAGATATATAGTGTCAATCCCAAATCTACGGTAGTGAAATCTCTTTATGTCGAAGAATCAAAAGCCTGGATTTCTCCGGTTACCTACGAAAATCTTGTTGTCACGTCCAAATCGGTTATCATCAACTCGCCGCGCTCAGGCTATAATCATCTTTACGAGTATAGTCTTGCCGGAGCACAGCTTCGTCAGATTACATCAGGGGACTACGATGTAAAACAATGTTACGGAGTTGACAAGGCAGGAAATGTATATTACCAGTCGACCGCCTCAGGACCGCTCAACCGCGTAGTCAGCAAAGTTGATGTCAAGGGTAAAATTTCGGAATTATCGCCATCCGGCTCATTTTCTTCGGCAGAATTCACTCCCGGATGCGAGGCGTTGGTGCTTACAGTATCTGATGCTGTTACACCTCCGAATTATACTTTGCTAAATTCGTCAGGCAAAAAAATACGCGAACTCGGCAACAACGCAGACATCAAATCACGCTATGCCGGTCTGCCCGAGAAGCGATTCATTACAATAAACTCTGACGGCAATCTTCTCAACGGATATATGATTTTGCCCCCTGCATTCAACGAATCACGGGAATATCCGGTCATAATGTGGCAATACAGTGGTCCCGGATCACAGGAAGTGCTCAACAAATGGGCTCTTGACTGGGAATATTTCGCGGCTAAGGAAGGGTTTATAGTAGCATGTGTCGACGGTCGCGGTACAGGTAGCCGAGGACGCGAATTTGAGACGTGCGTATACCGTAATCTCGGATATTACGAAACTATCGACCAGATTAATGCCGCGCGATATATGGCGTCACTGCCCTATGTTGATGCCGATAGGATTGGAATCAGCGGCTGGAGCTATGGCGGATACGAGACGCTTATGTCAATTTCCGTACCCGGCAATCCTTACAAAGCAGCTGTTGCAATCGCGCCTGTCACTGACTGGCGTTATTACGACACAGTCTATGCCGAACGTTATATGCTTACTCCCCGCGCCAATGAAGATGGTTATAATAGTTCCGCGCCATTACTGAAAACAGCCAACGTAGATTGCGAATTATTGATAATGAGCGGAACGGCCGATGACAATGTTCACATGGCAAATACGATGGAATATGTGTCACGGCTTCAGGCTGACGGCATTTTGTGCGATATGCTCCTGTTCCCCAACATGAACCATTCGATCAACGGATGCGGAGCACGAGCTGTCGTCTACGGCAAGATGATTGATTTCTTTAAAAGAAATCTGTAGATTTCAGCATTAATCTTGAGCAGTTACTTAACAATATTATATTTCCACAGTTTTAATATGGTCTTTAAGCCGACCATGATAAAAATGTCTTTATAATGTTCCATTCGCATCAACGTCGACAAAATCTTGCACAAGGCATATTCTCCTTGTGGGCAAACTGGGCTGTGTCGGTAGGGTTTCTTGCTCTGCCGATAATGATAACGCCATTGGTTGCGCCACGCATATTGCCGGTCATAACGCTCATACTGGCGGGCGTACTGACTTTACTTGACCGTCGTAACCGCCTCCAGTTATCCCCTACATGTTTTAGAATACCGCATCTTGTCCAGGCGATACTTATTATAAGTACCGCAACTTTACTGGTGGATATTTTCTACAAGACACATAGTGAGATAAACCGCCTTATAGGGCAACCGGTGAACCTCTCGACCCCTCTTCTGCCTGTACTTGATATCTCGTTAGTTGCAGTCATTGTATGTCTGTTTAATATGGTGCGAAGTAAAAATCCGCGTTCCTGCCGTTCCTGCCGCAATCAACTTGGAGAAGCTATTGACCGGGGACTGATAGGCATGCTGTATAACAGAGAATCAAAGATACAGATTAAATTTCTGTTCTGGCTCTCCCTCGCTCTTGCGGTAACAGCATGGACCTACTATATCTTTTTTTATATTAATGTCAATATAAACAGGACCGACAATTATTTCTTCATACTGTGTCCGTTGCTATGCTATGTGCTTTCTCTTATATATTTCGGAGCCCGCTACTATACCATGTGGGTGTATTACTGCCAGAATAATGCAACAGCAAAAGTCATAGAGCGTCAGGGCACAAGTATCCGGTATATCGTGATATGCAATGACAAGATATTGCTTAACATACCCGAGCCCAGCAGTGACGTGATTTTTTCGGATGACCTGAAAATTGATGTTCCGTTAAAAGTGATGCTGCCGTTCAAGGAAACGGTTTCAGAACTTGAGGCACACAACTATTTCATAGATGCTGCTGAAATGCATGACGCTGAAACACGTCTGATATTCCAGAGTTGTGATCCCGGCATGTATAACAACATGTTCCATTACGTTGCCTTTGTCAAGGATGCCGACAAAGCGGCCGAAACACTGAAAGGACAATGGTTTTCTCTTTCAGAGACCAATGATATGATAAGGGAAGGGTTGGTTGCAATGGCTCTTGCCGCAGAACTAAGCCGCATTTACACCATCACAATGGCTTGGAAAGCGTATGACAGGAGCGGCCACCGTCTCTATGAAATCAAGCATTACAAGCCCACATTCCGACTCAAGGATATGCAGACATGGGATGTAGATTACAATGACGCGAATTGGTTGTATGTCGCTGAAATCAATGAGGACAAACCGTTCTATCGCATCCGCAGGCTATGGCACAGGATTACCAAAGGACTGGGAGAATAAATACTGTTTAATATAACAATATACTATGCGTGATTGCAATACATATTCTGCCGAACCGGTAATAGCGATTGTGGGACCTACGGCATCAGGCAAGACTCACCGTGCTGTAGCTCTGGCAGAAGCGATTGACGGAGAAATAATCAGTGGAGATTCCCGTCAGGTGTATAAAGGGATGACAATCGGCACCGGAAAGGATCTGAGCGAATATGGCCACATACGTTATCATTTGATCGACATTGTTGACGCCGGAGAGAAATATAATCTTCACCGTTTTCTTAAAGACGCATCCGAGGCTATCTCGGATATACGTGCGCGAGGACGGCGTCCAATTGTCTGTGGAGGAACAGGCCTTTACGTAGAATCGCTGCTGAACGGGCTCTCTCTCCCCGAGGTCCCGGAGAACAAGGCTCTACGCGCAAAACTCGCGGGGAAAACACTTGATGAGCTCACTCAGATTCTGTCCGGCATGAAGCAGTTGCATAATGTGACTGACGTTGACACTGCCAAACGGGCCATACGTGCGATTGAAATACAGACATATTATACCGAACATCCTGAGCTCGCCGGGGGCACTGTCCCCTCTCCTCTTGATGCTATTGTCATCGGTGTTGATATTGACCGGGATATACGCCGTCAGAAAATTACAAGACGGCTTCATATGCGGCTTGAGGAAGGCATGGTTGACGAGATAAGAGGACTGATTGAGTCCGGAATTGCTCCTGACGACTTGATTTATTACGGTCTTGAATACAAGTTTATAACCGAGCACGTAATAGGTCGGCTTTCTTATGACGAAATGTGCAAACAATTGGAAATAGCCATACATCAGTTTGCCAAACGCCAGATGACATGGTTCCGGGGAATGGAGCGCCGCGGATATGAAATACACTGGTTGTCTTCAGAAATGGCTGATGACGATTTTACACATGAAGTTCAAACCATTATCGCAGCACATGCCGTCAGATAACCGGACATACAGGACAACAGGCATCATTGCCGTGTGCCTTATTGCTATCTTTATGATTGTACCGATAGACCTTTCGGCCTATATCGGTGATTACGACGGGATTTTATGCATTGAGCCTGCAACAGTGAACAAGGATGATTCCTTCCATTTTGAATGCAAGGGCGAGGATGTTGTCAGGCAACGTATTGAAGTCGGAATTCATCCTATATACACAGGAAAAATAGACTGGACTTTGAAACTCAATGATGCAACCGATGCACATTCAGTAGAAATCAATGTCCGCAAGGATGAACGCAACAAATATGATTTCGATCATGATGAATGTATTGTTATCACCCTCTTTATCGATGGGAAAGAGATGCTGACAAAAGACTTCGGGAACAGACTGCCGATATCAAAATCGCCGATATATATGCGCATACAGTCCGACGGCAAAGAAATTGCCTTATCCGCAGGAGCCGGAAAATTGGAATCGGCCGGCAGTGTGGCTTATAATGGATTTTTCAGCAATGCCACAGTGTCATCGGCCCACGACATATCGCTCGACCGATATTCATCTCTACATATACCCAAACCCCTGATTCCCCAGATTTATCCGGATGTGGCAGCTGTAGAATACGCCTTAAGCAATTGCAACGATAGCAGATGTGCCATTTGGGAATACTATGATGAAGAAGTCGAAACCCGAATAGCCCTGAAGGGTGGCAGATATAAGTTTGCCTTGCTTCCATCTGAGAAAGGTGGATATGACATCATATATCTGTCCGGGGCAGAAGTAGACCCGTTCAGATGGAGCGCAGGAGCACTTAAAGGCCGTCTGATTCCTACGCCATTTTCTGACACATTCACACTATATTGGATTGACAGTGCCGGCAAGGAGATTGCAGATCTGACACCTTATGCGACGTTCGACGGCATCATAATGTCATTGGTGTTTCCCATACAGAAAGCCAAATTCAGATTTGTCAGGAGCAACTGACTTCACTCTCAGTTCTGCCTTGTAATCTCGTCGGTCGCTATATTATATGACAGATCAGAATCAAGAAGTCTGACAAAATAATATTTTGTGTCGCGGCTCACAGCGTATACATTGCCGAGTTCCTCAATCGCCTGCAGATGTTCGTACAATGCCGGAGGAAGTTCATCGAACAATAGCATTTGCGGCAATGTTTCTCCGTATCCGTTAATTGACAGCCAATAATAATTGTTGTTGAATGTAATAGCTGCGCTGTTCTGCAGACGTACGTGGTATCCGTCGTCGGTACTGCCATATTCCGAGACATCCTGCTCAGGAAAATATCTTGCAACAAATTCAGCTATCGGAGCCGGCATTTCGTCCCATACTGAATTATGGCACGACTGAAAACATATTCCGGCGAATAAAGCGACAAAAAGTATAACCCGATGTTTCATGACGACATACATTTATTTGTATATTTTAACAAGCATTATATACAAAATGTTGCCAATCAGAGCCAGTTTATATTGCCCTTGTCAATTGGCAGCCGGAAACATCGGCTGCATCCGCCATCCGCGGTATTTCTCTCCCATCGTTCTCACTACCTTGTGCCAATATGTATCATCTGAACCTGATAGCATCTGCTCCGGAGTCATCGAAGGCGAGACAGCCCAGACATGCTCTTTGACCTCATTCTCGAGTTGCCCGGCATCCCATCCGCTGTAACCGATAAAAAAGCGAATCAAATCATCAGCCTGATATCCGTCACGCACATATTGGAGCACTTGCTCATAGTCACCGCCAATCCATAATCCGGGCATAATCTCGACGGAGCCAGAGAATAGCTGTCCCAGCCGGTGTATATAAAACATACGGTTACGCGACATCGGTCCGCCCAGAAAAACGGGGATGTTCACATCGTCGTCAAAACCTTCAATCATCTGACCAAGTGTATAACCTGAAGTCCGGTTCATGACAATTCCCATCGCACTTGCTCCGGGAGAATAATCAATCAGTGTTATAACGGCATGATTGAAGTATTCATCAGAAAGGAACGGTTCGGCGACAAGAAGAGAGCCTTCTTGCGGCATTGGCGTCGAAATGTCAATGTTAAACAGTGTGTCATCTAAATCTTTCATGCCTTAGAATATTATAAAGTTAATCGTCTATCACAAACAAAACCAACAAATTACATCCATACCCGGATAAAAAAAAGAGTAAGTCTCCGCATCGGGAGTCTTACTCTTTTTTTTAAAGGAATTAACCCTCGATAGCTTTATTGTTTACATAGCCTGATACAGCTTTCCAACAGAGCACAGCTACGATAGCACCGATACAGGGTCCTACTACCATAATCCAGAAATCGCCGAAAGCTGCGGGATTAAATACTGCGGGGCCGAACGAGCGTGCGGGATTGACTGAGCAATTGTCGACGGGTATACCAACAATATTAACAAGGCCAAGACCGATACCGATAGCAAGACCGGCAAATTTACCTGCGCCAACTTTTGCATCAGTGGCACCGAGAACAATCATAACGAAGAAGAATGTCAGCAATGCCTCGGTAATAAGCGCCATACCCGAAGTAGCTCCGGGCTGAAGCACATTTGTAGCCAGATTATACTCGCTTCCTGTTGTGCCACCGAACACATATCCGCTACCTGATTTCGAAAGGAGGAACAGGAATGCACCGCCAATGGCAGCACCAATCAATTGTGCAATCACATATCCTACAAATTCTTTGCCACTCATACGACCACTCAGCCATACGGCCAATGATACGGCGGGATTGACGTGACAACCTGAAATGTTTCCGATACAGTAACACAGACAGATAAGAACTAAACCGAAGCATAATCCGATGCCGAGAACACTGATTGACGGACCGGCCAATACAGCGCTTCCGCATGCGAGTAGCACAAGAAACATTGTGCCGACGCCTTCTGCTAAATACTTTTTCATAATTTAATGATTAATAAAACAATTTGTTAAAACAACGTTTTTAGATAAAAAACGTTTAATATTAAAAATAGTTGACTAACTTTACACAATGGACAATAACGAAACTTCAATCGAAAGGCATCCATGGCCTCCTTATATTCCTCAGGGTGCCCGCATATTTATAATGGGAACATTTCCTCCCGGTCAGCACAGATGGTCTATGCCATTTTTCTATCCCAATACGATAAATGACTTCTGGAGAGTGATGGGTATCATATACTTTGGCGACAAAGATAGCCTATATCAGGCTCATCTCAAAACTTTTGATTTGGAAAAAATCAAAAATCTTCTTAACACACGGCATATCGCGATGGGCGATACCGGATTGGAAGTGCGCCGACTAAAGGGAAACGCCGCCGACAAATTCCTCGAAATTGTAACTCCGGTACCTCTTGCAGAGATACTCAGCCGCATGCCCGACTGCTGTGCGATTGCTACTACCGGGGAAAAAGCAGCTCAGGTTATTGCTGAAATCACAGACACGGAGGTCCCGAAAACAGGCGCGTATGTCGAAACCACTTTTGCCGGACGCCACCTTCGTATCTACCGTATGCCGTCAACTTCAAGAGCCTATCCCCTTCCGCTTGCAAAAAAGGCCGAAGTATACAGGTCCATGCTTGAAGATTTAAATCTATGCGATTGAATGCTACGATACGCCTCGCGATTCTAAAAAGCTTTTCTTATTGAGATATTAAAAAAAAAGGCTACATTTGCATAAATTTTCATACAAACGACATCTTTTTTATTATCATCTATGGAGGAATTAACGTTGCCCCTGTCAATAGGTTTCAATGCCTTGGATATAATCAATTTTGTGGACGCCCACGCAAGCTATCTGTTTGTTTTTCTGCTTATGGCGGTCGAAAGTTCATTCATACCTTTCCCGTCGGAAGCAGTAGTGCCCCCCGCTGTTTATTTCATGCTCGGCGCTATCGGCACATTCAATTTCGGAGTAGTTCTCGTTATTGTCATCGCAGCCACCGCAGGCGCTTTGGTCGGAGCATTGGTCAATTATTACCTGTCGTTATGGCTCGGACGCCCGATTGTCTATCGTTTTGCCAACAGCAGGGTCGGACACTTCTTTCTCGTAACGGAAGAGAAAGTGAAAAAATCGGAAGAATATTTTGACAAACACGGTCCTGTCGCCACGTTCATCGGCCGCCTCATTCCCGCGGTTCGCCAACTGATTTCTATCCCTGCCGGTCTTTCGCGCATGAATATAGTGAAATTCTGTACGTTCACCTCTCTCGGAGCATTCGTATGGAACTGTATCCTTGCTGGACTCGGCGTATGGTTGTTTACTGCCGTAAAGAAGGATGATCTTTACGCCACTGTCGAAAAATACAACGGCTACCTGACTATCGGAGGCCTCTGTCTGCTTGGCATTTGCATGCTGTACATGATTTACAAGGCCATGACCGCCAAGAAATCTCAGGCTAAAGCATAACTTCAATCGTGTAATCCGCTAATATTACCAAACTCAAAAAGCGTATGTTAGTATCGCCATCCCTCTTATCCGCTGATTTCGGCAACCTTGACCGTGAAATAGATATGCTCAACAGGTCAAACGCCGACATGATACATCTTGACGTAATGGACGGTGTGTTTGTCCCTAATATCTCATTCGGCTTTCCGGTGATTGAGGCTGTCGCCAGAAAATCGGAAAAACCGCTCGACGTGCATCTTATGATAGTAAATCCGCAAAATTACATCAATCAGATGCGTGATGCCGGTGCGACAATCATGAATATACATCAGGAGGCATGCATACACCTCGACCGGACAATAGATGCTATTAAAAATGCAGGCATGAAAGCTGCCGTAACTCTCAACCCGTCGACTCCGGTTGCAATGCTTGAAGATGTCATTGCTAACCTTGACATGGTACTTCTTATGTCGGTGAACCCGGGATTCGGGGGGCAGAAATTCATAACAAACACAATCAAGAAGACAATACAGCTTAAAGAGCTCATTTCCAGGTCGGGCTCAAAGGCCTTAATTGAGGTGGACGGTGGCGTAAACAACATTACAGGCAAAAGCCTTGCGAAGGCCGGAGCAGATATTCTTGTTGCCGGCAGCTACGTATTCAACAGCGACAATCCGGCCCACACGATTGATTTGTTGAAATCTTTGTGATTTTTGAAAAAAATATTATTTCACAAAGGCTGAAATTATATGTTATTTTCGTAACTTTGTCAAGAAACACAAGTATATTACGAAAATTTCATACGCACATACATAATGAATGACTATACGTACTCGGGAGCTGAATTTGAGCCCGACAATAAAACGCGTGAACGTCGGGCCGACGCCCCAAACACTGTAACAGACCGGCGCAAACGTCGCAATACAAAATTTTCATCGCGGGAGGACGCGGAGTCCGGACTGCCTGGATTTATCTCACGGCCTATAGCTTTTTTTACAAGCCGCAAAATGAAGTCAGTGACAGGAATTGCACTAATTCTTGTTGCAACATACCTTTCTGTCGCGGCATTGTCGTTCCTAAAAAACAGTGGAGCCGACCAGAGTGAAGTGGTCACACAGACCGTTGAACAGATGGCTCAGACACCCGGAGCTGTTGAAAATATTGCCGGGCCAGCCGGCGCCAAGGCGTCCCACCATCTTTTCGTCGAAGGTCTCGGGTTTGGCTCCGTCATACTGATTATATATATGGTCTTGATAGGGCTTGGACTTCTGGGGCTTAAGAGAATAAACTTCTGGGCTCTTACGTTCAAGTCATTGATATTTGCCATCACCATATCAATGGTGCTCGGGTTGCTGACAGTAAATGCCGCCGCCGATATTCCTCCGGGGGGCTATCATGGCAGATATATCAACATATTGCTCATATCGCGCGTGGGGTGGATTGGTGCGGTTATTGTCAGTTGCATGCTTGTTGCTGTGCTTGTGACAATTTATATTGCAGAACTGACTCATTTCTACCAGAAATCGAAAGAAAAAATAAGACTCGTGCAAGCTCAGAAAATACATGAGCATGACCGGAAGAACTATGAACAGGAAGTCATGGACACCGCCCTGTCGGATGGCCCGATAAATGTCGTGGTCCGGGAAGAGGAGGACAGCAATGCCAAAGAAACCGGCAAACGCACCGACGCTGTAATACGTCAGAGCTTCGACAATATCGAGACAGAAAACGCGTTTGAAAATGATGACAGATATGTAGCGCGCAACAATGTCCGTACGTCATCAGAAAAGATGAGCGACGAGCGCGTAGAACATCCTTCGACTCAACCGCATAACACTGATACAGATTCGATTGCCAAAGAAGCCGAAACTGCGGATTTAACCGCAGCCGGCAGTTCTGACAGCAGCACGAAATCACCCGGATTTGAAATCAATGCCGCAAGCGAGATTGAGCAAGGCAAAAGTGACAATCAGGCTGTAATGCTACAGGGGCCCTATGACCCGCGCGCCGAGTTGTCGCGCTATCGCATGCCGCCGCTTACTCTCCTGCACGACCGTCCCAGAAAGACCAATTCGGTAGATTTGTCGGAACAGGAAGAAAACAAGGAACGTATCACAAAGACACTTAATGATTACGGCATCCAGATTGTAAAAATAGAGGCCACAGTTGGTCCCACAGTCACGCTGTATGAGATAATACCGGCAGAGGGTGTACGCATAGCCCGCATCAAACGCCTCGAAGATGACATTGCGATGAGCCTCGCCGCACTGGGTATTCGTATTATAGCACCTATTCCCGGCAAAGGCACCATTGGTATTGAAGTTCCCAACAAGGACCCTCAGACAGTGTCAATTCGTTCCATACTCGGTTCGCGCGCTTTTCAGGAATGCAAATATCCGTTGCCTATGGCATTGGGTGCGACCATTTCCAATGACGTCTACATTGCAGACCTTACGAAAATGCCGCACCTGCTTGTAGCCGGTGCTACAGGACAAGGTAAATCTGTCGGTCTCAATACCATCATTGCGTCATTGCTCTACAAACGCCATCCGTCGGAACTCAAGTTTGTTCTTGTCGACCCGAAAATGGTGGAGTTCAGCCTGTATGCACGCTTGGAAAAGCATTATCTTGCCAAGCTTCCCGATGAAGAAGAGCCTGTAGTCACCGATCCGAACAAAGTGGTTGACACCCTCAATTCTCTCTGCGTGGAAATGGATTCGCGCTATTCGTTGCTGAAAGATGCAGGATGCCGTTCGGTGATTGAATACAACGAAAAGTTCGTCAACCGTCGTCTTAATCCCGAAAAGGGACACCGCTACATGCCTTACATTGTGATGATAGTCGACGAGTTCGCCGACCTTATAATGATGGCGGGCAAAGCTGTGGAAACGCCTATCGCACGTATCGCCCAGAAAGCCCGTGCTGTCGGCATGCACATGATTATTGCGACACAGCGTCCGTCGACCAACGTCATTACCGGCATCATCAAGGCCAACTTCCCGGGACGCATCGGTTTCCGCGTAAGCCAGATGGTCGACTCCCGCACTATCCTTGACTCTCCCGGAGCAAACCAGCTGATTGGCCGAGGCGATATGCTGATATCGACAGGTGGCGTTATGGAACGTGTGCAATGTGCGTTTATCGACACTGATGAAGTTGACGCGATTTGCCGTCACATCGACGACCAGATTGGTTTCGCCCATGCATACCTTCTGCCCGAGCCACCCTCTGAAGCCGGAGAAATCCCGACCGGCTCGCTTGCCGAGCGTGACTCGCTTTTCGACGAGATTGCCCGACTTGTTGTCCAGGGTAACACCGCATCGACATCAAATATACAGAGAAAATACTCCATCGGGTATAACCGCGCCGGAAAAATCATGGACCAGCTTGAAGCCGCAGGCATTGTCGGCCCGGCACAGGGAGGCAAACCACGCACCGTGCTCGTCGACCCCACCCAGCTGGAGATGATTCTTGACTCGCTTTAACTTTTATTATAGGCGGCCGGTAGAACCTTTTGTCGCTACTGATGTCTATATAAAAGAGGTAACATCCAACACTGTCATCTATTATGAAAATAAAATCAATACTTATCCTGTTCCTGTTGGCTATAGGAGTAAATTATGCTGGAGCTGCCATCAGCGCTTCCGCATTCATGAAAGAGGCTTCAGATTTGCTTACATCCGCCAAATCGGCTACAGCTTCATTCGGCATCAAAAGTGCAGGACAGCCTGACATCACCGGCAACATCGCAATAAAAGGAGACTGCTTCGCCGTCAGAACTTCCGTAAATTCGACGATTTACAATGGAACTACCCAGTGGACCATTTCAACTGCCGACCGCGAGATTTCCATATTCGAGCCCACAGCCGACGAAATTGCTCAGGTTAATCCGTTCTCGATTATAAAAAACTATAACAGAAACTATAATCTGAAAATGCTGTCAGCGGATAAATCTACCGTCAAAGTAGAGCTTACGCCGAAAGATACCGATTCGACAATCAAAACAATAACCATCTCATTCGGAGCCGCGTCAAAATTGCCGAAGCACATGTCAATCACTCTTGATGACGGCACAGTTCTTCATGTCTCCATCAACGACATAAAAACCAATGTCGATATTCAGTCGACACGATTCTCCGTCTCAACGAAAGATTATCCGGGATATGAAGTCATCGACCTCCGGTAGAGAAGATAATTTTATCACTATATAAATCTCAAAACAACCATATAAACATCATGGAAGCATCAAAATGCCTTATTATAGGAGCCGGCCCTGCCGGATATACCGCAGCCATATATGCGTCTCGTGCCAACCTGTCCCCTATCCTTTTTGAAGGGACTCAACCCGGCGGACAGTTGACTATAACTACTGAAGTGGAAAACTTTCCGGGATATCCCGACGGTGTAAGCGGACCGGTTCTTATGGAAGACCTCCGGCGCCAGGCTCTAAAATTCGGCACTGACATAAAATCGGGCAGCGTCACCGAAGTGGATTTCACCAAACGACCGCTTGAAGTGACAGTAAACAGCTCGGAAAAGTATCAGGCCCACACCGTAATCATTGCCACGGGTGCATCGGCACGTTTTCTCGGACTTCCTGATGAGCAGAAATTCATGGGGCTTGGCGTGTCGGCATGTGCCACATGCGACGGATTTTTCTACCGCGGCAAGACTGTAGCTGTTGTCGGAGGCGGAGACTCTGCCTGCGAAGAAGCTCTCTACCTCAGCAATCTTGCAAAGAAAGTGTACCTGATAGTGCGCAAACCTGCACTAAGAGCCTCCAAGGTAATGCAGCAAAGAGTCCTGAAAAAAGAAAACATAACCGTGCTGTTCAATTGCAACACATTGGGATTGTTCGGAGACGAAGTGCTTGAGGGCGCGAAATTGGTGGAAAACAAAGACACTGAAAACGAACAGATATTTGACATTGCCATAGACGGTTTCTTCCTGGCGATTGGACACACTCCAAACACGAAGGTTTTCGGCTCGTCATTGGAACTCGACGCCGATGGCTATATCGTGCTTAAGGGCAACACATCCGCCACAAACATAGATGGAGTTTTTGCGGCGGGAGATGTGGCCGACCCTCACTATCAGCAGGCAATATCGGCCGCCGGTATGGGTTGTCGTGCGGCGCTGGATGCGGAAGCATATCTTATGGAGCGTGGACTATAGCATGTTGTCAAACAATTCCATAAGACTGAGGGCACTTGAGATTGAAGATCTCGACTTGCTATATATTTGGGAAAACGACACCTCATTATGGCGCTACGGAAATAATATCGCACCATTTTCCCGAAAGTTGCTTTTAGAGTATATCAACACTTATGACGGAGATATATTCCGCTCACAGCAACTGCGTTTTATGATTGTGCCGGTCGGAACAGATATGCCCGTGGGGATGATTGACTTGTATGATTTCGATGCCATCAACCGGCGTGCCGGCGTAGGAATAATGATTGACAGCGCCCACCGTTCGCAAGGATATGCAGCCGAAGCGCTGTCACTGCTCTGCGGTTATTGCCACGAACGTCTGGGCATGCACCAGCTCTATGCGATGATTTCAGTTGACAACACTCCGAGCATCGCACTGTTTCAATCATGCAAATTCAAGACATGCGGCAGGTTGCGCTCATGGCAGCGACAAGGCGAAAGCTACAATGATGCCTACATATTGCAACGGCTTCTTACCAATGACAATGTAAAAGACTTATAAACGGAATAAGACGGCCAGAGCCGTCTTATTCCGTTTATAAATGTTGTTTCTACCGTTTGAATGAATCGGCAAACAATGTACGGTTGACAAGCGAACGGCCAAGCGTCACCTCATCTGTATATTCGATTTCGTTACCTATAGCGACTCCTCGCGCCAACTGTGTGATTTTCACCCCAGTCTGGCTTAAAAGTCTGTAGATATAGTAATTGGTTGTATCGCCCTCCATTGTCGCGCTCAGTGCCAGAATCACCTCCTCGATGTCATTCTCTCTTATACGGGCCACAAGTGATGCTATTTCAAGCTGATCGGGTCCTATTCCGTCCATCGGAGATATGAGGCCGTTGAGCACATGGTAAAGGCCGCGGAACTGTCCGGTACGCTCGAATATCATGACATCGTTGATATTCTCCACCACACACACTACTTTGGAATCACGTGCAGGCGACGCACAGATCTGGCATACATCAGTCTCAGATATATTGTGGCATACGGTGCAATATTTTATCTCCTTGCGAAGCCGTATTATTGACTCGCCAAGCTTTAAGCTTGTAGTTTCGTCCTGTCGCAGCAAATGCAAGGCAAGACGCAAAGCAGTCTTGCGCCCGACTCCCGGCAGCCGCGACAACTCCGTGACCGCATTTTCAAGCAAAGAAGATGAAAGTTGTAAATCCATCTATAAATCAAATTAAATCACTCTACATTTTTTTGTAAAGTTACGTATTTCTCATGAATAAAAGTATAATGTCGGGTATATTTTTCAGTTTATGAATTGTCAATTGAAGATTGTTTATTACCTTTGCACTCGTATTTATTAAATACATATCAATTAAAATGGAGATAGTAAGAAAAGTCAACAATATCTCGGAATTATGTGCCCAGGCACGAACCGAGGGCAAATCAATTGGACTTGTACCGACAATGGGCGCACTCCATGCCGGACATGTATCGCTTATCGAACGTGCTCGTAAAGAAAATGACATCGTAGTGGTAAGCGTTTTCGTCAATCCAACCCAATTCAACAATCCGGAAGACCTCCGCACTTATCCGCGCACAGAGGAGGCTGATTGCGAAAAACTTGAAGCAGCGGGAGTTGACTACGCATTCATACCTTCAGTAGAGGAAATCTACCCCGAAGAGGATACCCGAATATTTAATCTCGGCCCTGTAGCTGAAGTGATGGAAGGCGCGATGAGGCCCGGCCACTTCAACGGCGTTGCCCAGATTGTCAGCCGGTTGTTCGCTATGACCGGTCCGACCCGGGCATATTTTGGCGAGAAAGATTTCCAGCAGATTGCGGTGATACGCCGTATGGCCGAACTCGAAGGTTTTGACAAACTTGACATAATAGCCTGCCCTATCAAACGTGAGGCAGACGGACTTGCGCTAAGTTCACGTAACGTGCGGCTTACTCCCCGTCAGCGAGAGGTAGCTCCGGCCATACACGCCATCATGGCAGCAAGTGTCGACGATGCGAAATCAATGACGGTCGACCAGACGATAAAATCGGTTGTCGACAAAATCAACGCCCACGAAGAGATGGAAGTGGAATACTATCAGATTGTCAACCCTGTCACAATGCAGCCCATAGCTGACTGGAACGAAGCTCCCTGTGGAGAGGCAGTTGGCTGTATTACCGTTTATCTGGGCGATGTCCGCCTTATTGACAATATCAAATACAATATAAAATAATGGTTCAGGTACAACTCGTCAAATCAAAAATACATCGCGTGACTGTCACTGAGGCACGCCTTGACTACATCGGCAGCATTACTATCGACGAAGAGCTCATGGAGGCTGCAAATATATTTGAAGGAGAACGCGTGTACATCGTCAACAACAACAACGGGGAACGATTTGACACCTACACAATCAAAGGTGAGCGAGGTTCCGGTGTAATATGTCTCAATGGCGCTGCCGCACGCAAAGTGCAGCCTGGCGATATCGTGATAATAATGGCTTACGCGATTGTCCCAATCGATGAAGCCAAAGACTTCAAGCCCACCGTCATTTTCCCTGACACAGCGACTAACAGAATAATTAAGTAATATATACCGTTTCAATATATGTTTGAAAATCTAAGCGAGAAACTTGAACGCAGTTTTAAGATACTCAAAGGCCAAGGAAAAATTTCTGAAATCAACGTTGCGGAGACTTTGAAAGATGTACGCCGCGCTCTTCTTGACGCTGACGTCAACTATAAAGTGGCGAAGACATTTACAGACACCGTCAAAGCCAAAGCAATCGGCCAGAACGTCATCAATGCCATCAAGCCTCAGGAGTTGATGATTAAAATCGTGCATGACGAACTTGCCGCGCTTATGGGTGGAGAAACCGCACAGGTTAATCTTTCGGGCAATCCGACAGTTATACTTATGTCGGGTCTGCAAGGTTCCGGTAAGACGACGTTCTCCGGGAAACTTGCCCGCAAGCTCAAGAGCGAGAAAGGCAAACGTCCGCTTCTTGTGGCATGTGACGTATACCGTCCCGCCGCCATTGAGCAGCTGAAAGTTCTCGCCGGACAGATAGATGTTCCGGTATACACGGAAGACGGTAATAAAAATCCTGTAGAGATTGCAGAAAACGCAATAAAATACGCCAAACTCAACCATCTTGATCTGGTTATCGTCGATACTGCGGGCCGACTTGCTGTCGACGAACAGATGATGGACGAGATTGCCGCTATAAAGAAGGCAATCAAGCCTCAGGAGACTCTCTTTGTCGTTGACTCAATGACAGGTCAGGATGCAGTCAACACAGCCAAGGAGTTCAACGATCGTCTTGATTTCGATGGCGTTGTCCTCACCAAGCTCGACGGCGATACACGTGGCGGTGCCGCTCTTTCAATCCGTACGGTTGTCACCAAGCCAATCAAATTTGTCGGTACAGGAGAAAAGCTTGACGCTGTCGACCTGTTCCACCCCTCACGTATGGCCGACCGTATCCTCGGCATGGGCGACATCGTATCTCTTGTTGAAAAAGCACAGCAGCAGTTCGATGAGAAACAAGCTATTGAACTCCAGCGTAAAATCGCCAAGAACCAGTTTAATTTCAACGATTTCCTTGCCCAGATACAGCAAATCAAAAAAATGGGCAACCTTAAGGACCTGGCATCCATGATACCGGGCATAGGCAAACAGATCAAGGATATGGATATCGATGACAACGCGTTCAAAAGCGTCGAAGCAATCATCGGTTCGATGACAGCGGCAGAGCGCCAGAGCCCCGCCATAATCAACGGAAGCCGCCGTAAACGTATTGCCAAAGGCTCGGGCACTACGCTTCAGGAAGTCAACAGACTGCTTACCCAGTTTGAGCAGACTCAGAAAATGATGAAAGCCGCCACCTCTAAAAATCCGCTAAAAGCAATGAACGCCATGCGCCAGATGCGTCGCGGCCGATAATCGGATTACCCAAACTCTTGTCAAGAAACAATTCAAAGGTATAAATTATGCAACTAATCGACGGTAAAAAAATTTCACAGCAGCTTAAGGAAGAAATCGCTGCACAAGTAGATGCCATGGTGGCCGCAGGCCGCCGCAGGCCGCATCTCGCGGCTATATTGGTCGGCCACGACGGTGGTTCCGAGACCTATGTCGCCAACAAAGTAAAAGCATGCGAGGCCTGCGGTTTCAAATCCACACTTATACGCCGTGAAGATGATGTTACCGAAGATGAATTGCTTTCAATAGTCCGCTCACTAAACGACGACCCGGATGTTGACGGATTTATCGTGCAACTGCCTTTGCCTAAACATATTTCGGAACAGAAGGTAATCGAAACTATTGACTATCGCAAGGATGTTGACGGATTTCATCCCATCAACGTCGGACGCCAGTCGATAGGACTGCCCTGCTTCCACTCTGCCACTCCTGCCGGCATACTGGAACTTCTCGCACGCTACGAAATCCCGACCAAAGGAAAACATTGCGTGGTATTGGGACGCAGCAATATCGTAGGCAAACCAGTAGCCACACTGATGATGCAGAAAGGATATCCCGGCAATGCAACAGTAACGGTATGCCATTCCGCCACTCCCGACATCAAGGAAATCTGCCGCAATGCAGATATAATAATCGCAGCCTTGGGACAACCCGGTTTCGTGACAGCCGACATGGTCAAGGATGGAGCTACAATAATTGACGTAGGCACGACCCGAGTGCCTGATGCGACACGCAAAAGCGGTTTCCGACTCTGTGGTGACGTGGATTTTGACAATGTCGCCCCCAAGTGTGCATATATAACACCTGTCCCCGGAGGTGTCGGCCCGATGACGATTGCATCACTCATGAAGAATACCCTTCTTGCCGCCGACGGACAATTGTTTAAAGACTAAACCGTAAGCGTCTTAAATCATCACGAATAGAACCTATGCCTCTCTTCTCATCTCTGCCTCAGGCCATTATCGGCCTTTTGGTTCAATCGGAAGCGACACTGCTCTTCGCCGGTGATGCCATGCAGCATAAGGCACAGCTCGATGCGGCACATTGTGGCAATGGCAAGTATGACTATACAGCTTGTTTTGAGCCTATAAAAGATATTGTGCGAGAAGCTGATTTCGCAGTTGTCAACCTGGAAACGCCCCTGGGAGGGAAGCCTTATCGCGGATATCCTTGTTTCAGCGCTCCCGACAGCTATGCCGAAGCTCTTATCGAGACCGGGTTTGACCTTTTGCTTACTGCGAACAACCATACTCTCGATGCAGGCGCACGTGGATTGAAACGTACGGTAGAAGTGCTTGACTCTTTTGCCATCGGCCACATAGGCACATATACGAGCGATGCCTCTCGTATAAATGAAATTCCATACATTGTGAATATAAAGGGATTTCATGTCGGCTTCCTGAATTATACATACGGGACCAACGGCATAGAACCGAAAGGAGGAGTTGTGGTTGACTATATAAATCGCGAAACTATAGCCCGCGATATTGCCATGACACGCAAAGCCGGCGCAGAGATAATCTGTGTGGCGGTACATTGGGGAGATGAATACAAACTGCTCCCCAACAGCAGTCAGAAAGAATTGGCCGGATGGCTATGTGAAAAGGGCGTCGACATCATATTCGGCGGCCACCCACATGTGATACAGCCCATGGAATTGATTGACAATCCCGCAACAGGACGAAAGACGGCGCTGTTCTATTCGCTTGGCAACTTCATTTCCAACATGAAGACCCGGGATACCCGCGGAGGCGCCATCTCCAGGGTGACGCTACGCCGAGATTCAACCGGGACGGCTTATGTGGATGACCTTAACTACCAATTGGTATTTACCGTCCCACCGACAGGAGCGACTACGACATTCAAACTATATCCGGCCGACCATCCTGCGTTCAGTTCTACGCCTGCGCCACTACACCCTGACAGTTCCAAGATAACTGTCACACCTTTTCCTGCGGCAGTCAGGGCCAACAGAGACGCTTTCGTTTCATCTGCATGCAATATATTCGAGCGTCACAATAAAAACGTAACCTCTTATAAAGCAACGAAATAAACAAGCTGCGCCAACCAACCCCAAATTATTTTCGCTTTTATTTCAAAAAAAATCGCAAAAAAGCATTGCAAATTAAAAATATATTCGTACCTTTGCAGCGTTGAAATTGAAAAACAAACAACCAAGATATGGTTGAGAAGTTTTAAAGATTGACATTTCAGATGGTGAAATTAGCTCAGCTGGTTAGAGCGTCGGATTGTGGTTCCGAAGGTCATGGGTTCGAAACCCATATTTCACCCCAAACTTTCAAGCTGTCTAACTTTTTAGACAGCTTTTTTGTTTAAATAGCGAATATCAACGGAATAACACAAAAAGAAAGTCTACCATGCTCCAGTTCATAACATCAAAATCAGACAAATACAGCATCGCTGAAGAAGCTCAAATGGTCATTGAAGGCGGATGCCAGTGGATACAGGTTTCCAATTCTTTACCCGAAGGCACAACTCTTAAAGAAACGCTCCAGGAACTGAAGCCGGTATGCGAAGAAAACGAAGTATTTCTTGTTGTGGATTCCGACGTGGAACTGGCTCAAGAGCTACGCATACACGGTGTTCATCTGAAAAAATCAGATATGAAGCCGGCAGAAGCCCGCGAACTACTCGGTCCCCATGCAGTAATCGGCGTGGATGCAGATTCCGCTGCCGACATCATAGCCCTAAAAGGTCTTGACATCGACTATGCCGTGGTTGATTACAACGACGGCAGTTCATCAGAAGCAATACGTAAGATAATAGATGAAGTCAGAAGTGCCGGCGTTGAAATTCACATCGTGGCAAAAGGCATCATTCCCCTATCGGAACTGCCCTTACTGCGACAGGCCGGCGTCAACGGATTCGCACTTTCTCAGCAAATCATCGACGCGGCCGACCCTGTAGCCGCTACAGCTGAAATCCTAAACGCTTTGGCGAAATAAACCACGCATCCGCAGCCCCATAAATTCGCGCAAAAACAATCTTGGATGACCTTAGGAAGTCGGAGCAAACTCATACTTAAGATATTTATTCCGGTAGCAATCGGGATAGGAGTGATTGTATGGCTGTTCGGACGGGAATTTGACATCAGCAATCTTAGAGAAATCAAATTTACCGCCGGTGTGGCAACCGGGCTTGCACTCGCACTACTGGCTCTGTTCGGACGCGATTTCGGATTGGCATGGCGCTTCCGCGAACTGTCGGACCGTCGCCTCTCATGGAAATCATCGGCAAAAGTGACAATGTTGTGCGAGTTCACATCGGCTATTACTCCGACATCAGTCGGCGGGAGTGCACTTTCCATGGTGTTTATGAACCGCGAAGGAATAAAACTCGGACGTGCGACAGCCATTACGCTCACTACACTTTTGCTTGACGAGGGATTCTTTATGGTGTTCTGCCCACTGCTATTTGTTTTTATCTCACCCGAACGCCTGTTTGGCTTCGCACACGGTGCAGCCGCTCACGATCTGCAGGTATTGTTCTGGATTGTGTATGCGGTGATAAGCATTATTGCCATTATATTATTTGTCGGCATTTTCAAATCGCCGCGCACCATTGCCCGATTATTGTCAAAGATATTTGCACTGCCACTGATACGGCGTTGGCGCAAAGACGTAGATGAACTCAGCGAAAATCTCATATCCGCCTCAGCCGAGCTGAAAGGCAAGCCACTGTCATGGTGGATAAGTCCTATTTCTGCAACCGTCATATCATGGTTGTCACGTTTTGCCGTGGTCAACGCCCTTATGCTTGCATTTATTCCCGAAGCTGACCAGCTGACCGTGTTAGGCCGTCAGTTCATCGTGTGGGCGCTTCTTACATTCACCCCCACCCCGGGAGGAAGCGGCGTAAGCGAGATGCTTTTCAAAACGTATTATTCCGATATTGTTTTCGGACCAATCATGATGATACTTGCCATTATTTGGCGGATATTTACATATTATGTATATTTGTTCGTCGGATTCTGTATGATACCGACATTTTTTAAAACCAAGAGATGAACCACCCTACATTCACCGCAATTATACCGGCGCGCTTCGCATCGACGCGTTTCCCGGGCAAGCCACTTGCACAAATCGGCGGCCACAGCATGGTCAGCCGCGTCTATCACCAAGTAAAGAATGCCGTAAACGACGTATGGGTCGCCACAGACGACAAGCGCATATATGACGAATGCATAAATGTAGGAGCCAACGTTGTAATGACTTCCCCTGACCACCCGAGCGGCACCGACCGCATCAACGAGGCAGTAAAGCTTATCGGCAGCAAATCGGATGTCATAATCAACGTACAGGGCGACGAACCGTTTATCAATCCCGAGCAGATAGAGGCGCTGAAATCATGTTTCGACGACCCCGACACACAGATAGCAACCCTCGCGCGTAGATTTGACCCCGAAAAGGGATTCGATGCTCTGTTTGACCCGAACCTTGTAAAAGTCGTATTTGGCGAAAAAATGCAGGCATTGTATTTCTCGCGCTCTATAATCCCCTATGTAAGAGGATGCGAATGGAAAGAATGGCTCGAAAAAACAACATTTTATTCCCATGTCGGCGTATATGCCTATCGTCGCGAAGTCCTTGCCGAAGTGACCTCGCTCCCCCGCTCTCAGCACGAGATAGCGGAATCGCTTGAACAACTCAGGTGGCTTGACAACGGATACAAAATCAAAGTAGCCCTGACCGAACATCCGACAATCGGCATTGACACGCCGGCCGATCTGGAGGCCGCAATCAAATTCGCATCAGAAAACGACCTTCTATAACACTCTGCAATGACACATCTGACCGACCGCAGCACGGAGCCTCCGGTAAAAGGCTTTTCTACACTGACAATACCACACCCCGGCACAATGACTCTGCCTAACGGCATTGAGCTCTACACAATCGATGCCGGCGACCAGCCAATCAACCGCATTACGGTGAGCTTCGACTCCGGACTGATGGAAGCCCATGTGCCGGATGCATTACAGCTCGCCACACAGCTGCTGAGAGAGGGCACGGAGTCATACTCAGGCTGTAGCATCTCCGAAACGCTTGACTATCAAGGCGCATGGCTCAAATGCGATGCTATGTCGCACAACTCGGCCGTCAGCCTGTGGTCGCTCAATAAATCGACAGTCCGACTCCTGCCGGTATTGAAGGAACTGCTCCTCAAACCGACATTACCGGAAAAGGAATTCATGACACTTCGGGACAAGCATAAAGCCAAATTTATGCTGTCGCAAAAAAACGTGTCGTTTATAGCCGCAATGACAGATAAAAAGTTGGTATTCGGAGAAAAGCACCCTATGAGCAGAATTGTCGACGCCAATGAAATCGAGTCATTGTCGACCGATGACATACGGACAGCCTACAGCAACGCGTTCAGCCTTGCGCCGAAAGTGTTCGTCACTGGAGAAATAAAGGAATTATTACCCGAAATAATCGATTTCTTCGGTAAACTGGAATATAAACCGTCCGATAGCGCACAGCAGATTATAATGCCCATGCAACCTACAATCGGCACTACTACTGTAGTCAGCGACGTAGATGCGGAGCACCAGGCTGCAATAGCCATGTCGATACCGTCAATCGATCGTTCGCATTGCGATTATATGCCGTTACGTCTCGTGATTATGGCCTTGGGCGGATATTTCGGAAGCCGTCTGATGACCAATATCCGCGAAGACAAAGGATATACCTATGGCATACAGGCCAACCTGCTCGGCTATCGCGAAGGTGGTGTCATCTCTATAATGACGAATACCGCGCCCCAGTATATCGATGCCGTCATTGACGAGGTGAAGCACGAACTGATGCGCCTGCGCGAACAAAAAATGGGTGATGACGAACTTGCAGTCGTAAAAAACAATGCGATGACATCGCTTGCGGCCATACTCGACACCCCTTTCTCAATAATGGACATGTATATCTCGCAGTTTCATACCGGCACACCGAAGGATTATTTCGAAAAGCAGGTAGAGGCCATCAAATCGCTGACCGCAGACGACATTTTGGAATTATCGCAAAAATATCTCGACGCAGACAATCTGCTGATTTCGATAGCACGTCCGGCAGCCGGCAACGCAGTCTGACGGCCTGGCGATGACATCCGACGTGAAGATAAATCGCCCACTTCACAAATTTTTATTAAATCTTGTGGGATTTCTGTTAAAAAAACAAAGCATGATTAACTGCTTTTTGCTATTTTATTTGTAACTTTGTGGAAAGTTTCCAACGTAAAATATTTTTAACTTTCAAATAATAAAAAATGGAAAAAAGTGCTCTGCAAAAAGCCCGCGCAACATACCAGCCCAAGTTGCCGATTGTATTGACCGGAGCGGTAAAAGCAGTTGAGGGTCAGCCCACCAACTCAGTTGCCGATCAGGAAGAAATCAAAAAACTTTTCCCCAACACTTACGGTCTTCCCGAACTCAAATTTGAAAAGGATCCGGCTCCCGCAGCCCGCAAACCCGTCAATGTCGGTGTTATCCTTTCAGGCGGACAGGCTCCCGGCGGTCACAACGTCATCTCAGGTCTGTTTGACGGCATCAAGAAAATCAACAAAGAGAGCCGTCTCTACGGGTTCCTCATGGGCCCCGGCGGTCTTGTAGACCATCAGTATGTAGAGCTCACCTCAAATATCATCAACGAATTCCGCAACACCGGCGGTTTCGACATCATCGGTTCAGGCCGTACCAAACTTGAGAAGAAAGAGCAGTTCGACAAAGGTCTCGAGATACTTCGCGAACTCAACATCTCTGCACTCGTAATCATCGGTGGCGACGACTCAAACACCAACGCCGCTATCCTCGCCGAATACTACAAGGAAATCGGCGCCGGCGTTCAGGTAATCGGCTGCCCCAAGACTATCGACGGCGACCTTAAGAACGACGTTATCGAGACTTCTTTCGGTTTTGATACCGCTACTAAAGTTTACTCTGAAGTAATCGGCAACATACAGCGTGACTGCAACTCGGCAAAGAAATACTGGCACTTCATCAAACTGATGGGTCGCTCGGCATCTCACATCGCGCTCGAGTGCGCACTCCAGACCCAGCCCAACGTCTGCATCATCTCTGAAGAGGTTGAAGCCAAAAACATGTCGCTCGACGATGTTGTCAACTACATCGCAGGCATCGTTGCCGAACGTGCCGCACGTGGCAACAACTTCGGTACAGTGCTCATTCCCGAAGGCCTCATCGAATTCATTCCCGCAGTAAAGAAGCTCATCGCCGAGCTCAACGACCTGCTCGCAAAGAACGCCGACGAATTTGCCGCCGTTGATGCTGCTGACCAGCGTCAGTATATCATCGACCACCTCTCTGCCGAGAATGCCGCAATCTACGCATCGCTTCCTGAAGGCGTAGCCCGTCAGCTCTCACTCGACCGCGACCCCCACGGCAACGTACAGGTTTCTCTCATCGAGACTGAGAAGCTCCTCAGCGAAATGGTAGGCAAACGCCTCGCCAAGATGGCTGAAGAGGGCAACTACACCGGCAAATTTGCAGCTCTCCACCACTTCTTCGGTTACGAAGGTCGTTGTGCCGACCCCTCTAACTTCGACGCCGACTACTGCTACGCACTCGGATTCAACGCATCATGCCTTATCAACGCAGGCGTGACCGGTTATATCTCGTCGGTACGCAAACTCACCAAACCGGCCGTACAGTGGATTCCCGGTGGTATTCCTATCACAATGATGATGAACATGGAACGCCGTCACGGTGAAATGAAGCCCGTTATCCAAAAGGCACTCGTCCGTCTCGACGACGCTCCCTTCCAGAAATTCGCATCAATGCGCGACGACTGGGCCTACAACACCGACTACATCTATCCCGGTCCCATCCAGTACTTCGGTCCCGCTGAAGTTTGCGACCAGCCTACCCTCACACTCAAATACGAGCACCAGGGTTACAAGGACCGTCACTAACAGATACCAAAAATAATTTATTATCATGCAAAACATTTATAAGCCTTTGCGACTTATAATATAAAGAGATAATAAATTATCAGGATATTTACCCGAATCTCAGCTTGCAAGACCTGCCTCGGGGGAGCAATTCCGCTCTCGGCAGGTCTTTTTTTTTGGCTCAATCCAAAATTGCAATGCATATTACATTCTCAGTTAAATATTGCTGTCCGCGGTTAATAACCGCAGAAGGCAAAACCGAGATTTATCATATTACCATGAACTGCTGCTTCGGCTTGAGTTTTTTTACAATCCGAATGTTAAATAGTTGCTGTAGACTAATCGTTATGCCCTGCACCGCTTGCCGGCCCTGAATTTGAAATACAGAATAAAACCGACACCGAGTAAAGAAAAAGCCGCACCTACAAGCGACGACCATTTTGCCCCGTATCCCGCAGCAATAGGCAAACCGCCAAAATACGCTCCGAGAGCATTACCGAAGTTAAGAGCCGGTTCGACAATAAATGTTAAACGCAGAGCGGTCAATCGTCGAGCGA